>JBILQA010000039.1:0-13476 GCA_044373535.1 Akkermansiaceae bacterium
CAAGCCAGCGGGAGGGCATATCGCGTTTGACGAGGCCAAGCGCAGCGCGGATATCAGGCTTCTCGAGTTGGCGCCCTGTTCCTGCCGGCACCTCCAGGAGCATAGCATCAATGGTGTTTTTAATGTAGCGTTCAGCGCCGATGGCGGCGCGGAAAAACCGATGGGCGGCCACTAGCTTGCTGGCTTGGCATCCGGGTTAAGGGGCATTTTAAATCCATTCAAACGATGAAGCGCATGGTTCTAAAGCTGTTCGTGGTGGTTGGCGTGGCTGTGGCGGTGGCAGCGGGGATCCTGATGCACCATCACAGGAACCGGGAACAAGTTTTCTACGCGCAAGCATTTGAGCAGTTGCGGGCGGGCCGCGGGGACACGCCGATGATCACGATTGATTTCAAGGCCGGTGGTTCTGCCTCGGTGATCCTTGAGCATGCATGTTGCAGCGGCGCGGGATTCGACGCGGTTGCCATCAGAACCTCCGATGGAAAGGAATTCCAGGCGGCCAAAAACTATTGCGGCCTCGAAGGGTTCCGCCTGGCTCTGGGTGCGGAGTCGACCCAAAGCCTGACGGATTTCACCGCCTTCCTTGCACAGCGCGGATACAGGAAGAATTGAGCGAGCAATCGACGGGGCGGGATGCCGGGCGCGGTTAGCGGCGGCGCGGGAGTTGGAACTCGTCGAAGACTTTGCCGGCCGGGTCGATCGCTTGGAATTTGAGCGGGCCGTCGGCGGGCATTTCGATGAAGTAGACATGGTTGGTCGCCTCAGCCTTGGCGAGGTGCGGGTTATCGGCGAGCGGGCGGACTTTGCGGACGCTGGCGCCCCAGGCGCCGTCGCCGAGGTAGGTCACGCCCTTGGACGCGTCGTCCTGTGGCTTACCGCCAAGCAGCGGGTGGGTCCGCTTGTAGGCGTGGTCGTGGTGCTCGAAGGCCACGCTGACGTTGTGCTTCTCAAACAGCGGGACCCAGTGCTCGCGCACCTCGAGGGTGGTTTTCTCGTCCTTCCTAACAGACGGATAGGCCGGCACATGATAGACGGGGAACAACGCGCGGCGGGGGTCCTTGGCGCGTGCGGCGAGGGATTCGGCGAGCCAGTCGGTTTGCTTGCCGGGGATCTTGGTCATGTGGTCGGTGTCGAGGAGCCAGATGCTGAGGTAGTCGCCGAAGTCGAGGACGCCGAAGTTGGCGGTGCCGGGGAAGGCAAAGGTGGCGTGGTAGTAGGGGGCAACGACGCTGCGCACCTCATGGTTGCCGATGATGGCAACCACCGGGGTGACCCGGCGGTCGGGGCCGACGAGGTGGTCGCGGACGTTGGCGTGCCACTCGAGCTCCTTTTGGATGAGGTCGGGCGAGCCATCCGAGTAGGCGTAGTCGCCGCCCCAGATGATCAGGTCGGGCGCGAGGCCGGCGACGATTTTGTTGGTTTTGACGAAGGTGGCGTTCCACGCGGTGTCGCCGCCGGCGACGATGCGCAGCGGCCGGTCAAGGGTGGCCGGCATGGTCAGGAAGTGATAGGCCTCCTCGCGCCCGTTGGGCCGGAACTCATAGGCGGTCCCGGGCTTCAGGCCGGTTAGCTCGGCGCGATAGATTTTCCGCGTCTGGCTGTACGGGAAGTCGATTTGTTGGGGGGTGGCGGTGGTCCATTCAGCGGCGCCCTTCGCGCGGTGGAGGAGCACTGGCTTGTCGAGCGGCGCGTCCTCGTGCCAGTCGATGACCATGGTTGTGGTCGGGTCCTGCTTCCACGTCAGGATCAGTCCGGCGACGGGTTTCTGCGCCTCAGCGGCGGCCAGCGGGAGGGCCGCTAGGATGGCAAGGGCCACCACGGCAAGCAGGCGGCGCGGCTGAAGCGACGGACGGATGGTGTTAGTCACGGTGGTCATCGGGGCTTTGAGGGCGGAACCCGCCGGGATATTCCGGGAAAAATCCGCGGGACGCAGAGAATTGGCGGGAAAGTTAGGGCGGATTTGGCATGGAAGAATTCCCGCGGGGGTGCGAGAAGCAGGCCGCGGCGAGCGCGCAATTTTGACATGAACGACTATCAAATGCCTCCGGAATGGGCGCCGCAGACGGCCGTCTGGCTGTCGTGGCCAAGCAACCCGGCACACTGGGGCGGCGACCGGCTGCCGGTGCTGCAGGCAAAGTTTGCCGAGATTGGAGCGGCGATCTCGCGCTTCGAGGAGCTTCGGATCAACGCGCCCGAGGATGCCCACGGGGCGATCCGGGCATGCCTGCGGGAGGCCGGCGCGCTGCTCGAGCGCTGCGAGATCTTCCCGCACCCGAACAACGACGTCTGGTGCCGTGACCACGGGCCGATCTTCCTGAAGCACCGGCAGACCGGCGGACTGGCAGTGAGCGACTGGGGATTCAACGGCTGGGGAGACAAGTTTGGGCCGTACGACCTGGACAACCAGATCCCCGGGCGGATTGCCAGCGCGCTGGGCCTGCCGCGCATCGATGGCGGAATGATCCTGGAGGGCGGATCGATTGAGGTGAACAGCCGCGGGCAGCTTCTAACCACCGAGGCGGTGCTGCTCAATCCCAACCGCAACCCCGGGATGACCCGCGCGGAGATCGAGGGGCGGCTGCGCGACGTTCTCGGGGTCAACGAGATCCTGTGGCTCAAGGAGGGCATTGCCGGCGACGACACCGATGGCCACATCGACGACCTGGCGCGCTTCGTCAACGACACGACGGTTCTAGCAGTCACCGACAAGGGCGGGGCCAACGCGGCGGTGTTAGAAGAGAACCTGCGACTTCTGCGAGAGTTCCGCACGCCCGAGGGACGGCCGTTTGAGATCATCGAAATGCCGCTGCCGGACGCCTGCGAGGTGCCCGGCTGGCGGCTGCCGCAGCTGCCGGCGTCCTACGTGAATTTTCTCATCATCAATGGCGCGGTGCTGCTGCCGGTGTTTGGGCAGGCGGCCAACGATGCGCGCGCCGCGGCGGTGCTCGCCGAGCAGTTCCCTAACCGCGAGATCATCCCGATCAACTGCCTCGAGCTCGTCGAAGAAGGCGGCTCACTGCACTGCATTTCCCAGCAACAACCGGCGTGACACCGAACGCTGACGATACGCGGCTTGGCAGGCTGATGTTTGGGGTCGTACTGGTGACCCTGGTGCTGCCGCAGCTGCTCTACTCGACCACGCAGTACCGGGCGGCGCCGTTGTTCTGGGGCTGCATGCTGGCCGGCTGTTTTGCCTGGCCCGCGCTGACCAGGCGACTGCCAGCGCGCCGCGGCGCGGCCTGCTGGGCGGCCGGCGGGCTGCTGCTGGCGCACCTCGCCTCGCTTGGCGGCGCGCTGGCCACCGGGGCGGACGGCTGGGGCGCGGCGGCAATGGCGTTAGAGGGGCTTGTTGGGGTCCTCGGGCTTGCGGTGTTGGTGGCGGTGCTCGCCGAAGGCCCGTGGCCGCGGCGGCTTGGCGTGGTTGCGGTGGGCATGGTGTTGCTCATCCTGCTCGGCTCGCTGGTCGGCTACTTCATCAGTATCGACCGGTTCATCGAACTGGGAAACCACCGGGCGTACTATGACACGTTCCGCATGGCCCTCATCTGGCCGACGCGGCTGCTCATGGCGGGGCGCGGCCAACTCGCCTGGGAGAACACGATCTACGCGGGCTTCTACTTTGCCCTCACTGCGGTGCTTGTCCTCGAGTGGCTTGCGCGCGCCCGGCCGGCGCGCGCGTGGCCATGGTGGCTGCTGGTGGGCATGCTGCTGGCGGCGGTTTTCCTCACCGGCTCGCGTGCGGCTTGGCTGATGGTGGGCGCCAGTCTGCCATTGTTGTTGTTGCGGCGGCCATGGCGCTTTGGCGCGCAGACATTGTTGCTGCTGGTTGCCGGCGTGACGCTCGGCTGGGCCGGCCTGGCCGTGAAGATCGGCATGACCACCACCAGCCGCGACAACCCGGGCGAGCGCCACCTCGCGGGACTCCTCTCGCGCGGCAGCGCAGGGCGCTTTGCGGGATACGAGGAATTGTGGCGCGAGATCGAGGGCAACCGGCTCAGCGGCCGCGGGTTGGCCGCCACGGGCAAGCCGGTTGGCGAGTTGTTGCACGAGCACTCCAGCCTGCTCGCCACGCTGCGCGGCGGCGGGCTGCTCGCCGCGCTTGGCCACTTGGGCGTGCTTGCGGCGGCCGGCTGGGGCGCGTGGTGCCAGCTGCGGGGCGGCCGGCGGTGGCCGGCGATCTTGTTAGTCGCGGTGTTGGCGGCGATTGCGTTTGACCGGACCAGCGTGTTCCGCCTGACGGGCAACTTTGAATTCATTGCCCATTGGGTGGCGGTGGCCGCGGCGGTGGTGCTGGCGCCGCCGGCGGTCATGGCGCGGGATCCAGCGCCAACGAGGAACTTCGGCGCAACGAGGGCCAAGGAAGTTGGCGGCCGCGCGGCAAAATAGGGCTCCCGCGCAAAGCAATCGGCCAGCCGGCCAAGGAATGGATGGCGCAAGGGCGCAATTGATGCTTTGATGTTCCCTTCGGCATTCTTCCTATGACTCTGCCACCCGCCCGGCTGCTCCTCGTTGACGATGAGAGCGACTTCCTTTTGGTGACGCGCTTCTTGCTCGAGGCGGAGGGGTTTTTGGTTTCCTCCGCGGGATCCGGCGAGGAGGCGCTCGCGCTCGTCGCCGCCGGGCTCGCTCCGGACCTTCTGTTAGTTGACCACCGGATGCCGGGACTTAATGGAGGTGAGATGCTCGCCTTGATGCGCGAGCGCGGAGTGAGGATCCCCGCGGTGCTCGTATCGGCCCGCCGCGACGTCGATGCGATCGCCGCCGCGGAAGGGTTTTCCGCCGCCCTGACCAAGCCATTTGCACTCGATGCGCTGCTGCTGGTGGTGCGCGATCTGCTAGGCAGCCCCCCCCATTGATCCCCCTGGAGATGCGATTTCTTTCCCCCATCCGCCACCCAGACATCGAGGTCGTCCGAGCCGCCTGGCGCGGCTATGTGGACACCCGGTTAGACCCGCGGGGGATCATCCGTCCGTACGTTTTCCAAGCCTGGGAGCGATCGCGGGATGCCGGGTGCGATCCGCGCATGGGCCGCGCGGAGGTCCTTTGCGCCGCAGACACCGAGGCGCTGTTGGAGCGGCGCAAGGTGCTGCGGGCGGTGGCCGAGCCATTTTTAGCCGCCTTGTCGCGCTCGGCGGGTGGGGACCGCCATGCGGCGATGTTGGCCGACCCCGACGGGCGACTGCTCAGCGTGACGGGTGACGAGGAAACTCTCTGCGACGAGGGGTTTCCCCGCCCCGGCGCATTGCTGGCCGAGTCCCATGCCGGTGCCAATGGGGTTGGCACCGCCCTTGCGGAGGCGGGGTATGTCGAACTCGTCGGCCCGGAGCATTACATCGAGGGGTTTCACGCCTTTACCTGCCAGGGAGTTCCGCTTCACGGGCCGGCTGGCATCGCCGGCGTGCTGAGCATGTCGGTGCGCCGGCTCGAAACCGCTGACCGCGTCAGGGACATTCTTTTTTGCGCCTCCGAGGCTGCCGCATGCGAGCTGCTTGCCCGCTGGCTCAGCGAGGCGACCCGCCTGGCGACCGCGGAGGTGTTAGAATCCCTGCGCCAGGACATGGTGCAGAGGATCACGCTGGCCCGGCTCCAGTTAGAGTTGGCGGCGCGGCAGCTGGCCAGCGGCCTGGATGCGGGCGAGACGATCCGCGCGGCGGCCGCCCTGAGCCGGAAATTCTCCCGCCAGGCGGCCGTGTGGCGCGACCTTGCGCTCCAGCCTGCCCGCCCGAGCGAGCTTGAGTCCATTGAGCTCGCTGCGCTGGCGGAGGATTTCATGGAGCTGATGCAGACCGAGGCGCGGGTCGCAGGGGTCACGCTCGTCTGGGGGCGGGTTGATCCCATCCGCGTGGTGGGTGAGCGCATCAGCCTGTCGCGCGAGGTGCTGCGGTGTTTTCTAACAGCGATGCAGGCCGCCGCGGCGGGCGAGGTGTTAGACGTGAGGGTTGGCAAGGGAGCGGCGGGCGGGCTGGCAATTGGCCGAAGAAGCGTGGATGGGGAAGCAGGTGAGGTGATTTCGCTGCGCGCGGGGTTTTGAGGAGAGCAGGGAAATCGGCGCGGAGGGGAAAAGGCGGTTCCCGCCCGGGCGTGGATGTGTAGTTTTCCGGCATGGATGATTTGTTCGCGATGGCCGAGCCCGTGCAGCGGGTGGCATTTTTGCGCGCCGAGTTGGAGCGTCACAACCGGCTATACTACACGGAGGCGGAGCCTGAGATCAGCGACGCGGAGTATGACAGGCTGTTCCGCGAGCTTGAGGGTTTGGAGGCGGCGCACCCGGCGCTGGCCGACGCGAACTCGCCGACCCGGCGGGTTGGTGGGGAGGCGATCAGCCATTTTCGACCGGTGGAGCATCTGGTGCCGATGCTGAGCATCGATGACGTGTTTGAGCTCAGCGAGAAGCAGCTTGAAGCGCTGCGCCATGAGAATGCCGCCAAGGGGCCCGAAAAGCGCCGGGTTGAGTGTGCCGAGGTGGAGTTGATCGAATTTTACGCGCGGCTGCAGAAAAACCTCGGGAAAGAGGAGGTGGGCGTGACGGTGGAGCCGAAGATTGACGGGGTGGCGGTGTCGCTGGTCTATCGAAATGGGCGGTTTGACTATGCGGCGACGCGCGGCGACGGGACCCGCGGGGACGACATCAGCGTGAATGTGCGCACGATCCGCAGCATCCCGCTGGAGCTGCCGGCGGGCGCGCCGGACCTGTTGGAAGTGCGCGGCGAGATCTTCATGCCCAACGAGGCATTTGCCGCCATGAACGCAGAGCGCGACGAGGCCGGCCTGCCGAGCTTCGCCAACCCGCGCAACGCCACCGCCGGGACGCTTAAACAGCTCGACCCGAAGGTGGTTGCCCGGCGGCCGCTGGCCTTCCTTGCCCACGGGCTGGGTGCCTATGCCGGGCCAGCGCTGGTGAGCGAGCGGGACTTCCACGCGTTGTTGGACACGCTCGGGATTCCCCGCAACCGGCCGGTGGTGGAGGCGGGGAGCCTCGCGGAGCTGCTGGGGGCAGTTAGCCAGATCAATGTGGAGCGTCACGATCTGGGGTTTGGGACCGATGGTGCGGTCGTCAAGGTGGTGGATCGGGCGGAGCGAGAGACGCTTGGGTTCACGTCGCGGGCGCCGCGCTGGGCGGCGGCGTACAAGTTTTTGCCTGAGCAGCAGGAGACGACGTTGGAGGCGATCACCATCCAGGTGGGGCGCACCGGGGTGCTCACGCCAGTCGCGGAGCTCACGCCGGTGTTGGTTTCCGGGTCGACGATCAGCCGTGCAACGCTGCACAACCAGGAGGAGATCAGCCGCAAGGACATCCGGATTGGCGCGCGGGTGTTGATCGAGAAGGCCGGGGAGGTCATTCCCGCGGTCGTCCGGGTGGTGGCGCAGGCGCCCGGGGCGCAGCCGTTTTCGCTCTTTGAGCATGTGGGCGGGAAGTGCCCGTCGTGCCACGGTCCGATTGCGCAGGAGGAGGGATTTGTCGCGTGGCGGTGCATCAACTTTGAGTGCCCGGCCCAGGCGCTCACCCGGATCCGCCACTTCGCCGCGCGCAAGGCGCTGGACCTCGAGGGCGTCGGCGAGACGGTGGCCGAGGCGCTGGTCCGCCGCGGGGTCTGCCACAGTCCGCTCGACTTGTTTGCCCTCAATGAGGCCGACCTTGCCGGCTTGAACCTCGGCAGCGACGAGGAACCGCGACGCTTCGGCGAAAAAAATGCCGCCAAGGTGCTTGCCGCGCTGGACGCCGCTCCGCTCCGACCGCTGCACCGCTGGCTTTTTGCCATGGGCATCCGCCACCTTGGCGAGTCCGCCGCCAAAGAGCTTTCCCGCCTCCACCGCGACCTGCGTGACCTCGTCGCCTCGCCGATCCTCCCCGAGCTTGTTAGGGACCCGCGCGCGGATGCGAAGAAGAAGAACGAGGTGTTAGCGCCTTTGGCGATTACTGGCGATGTGGGTCCGGCGGTGGCGGAGAGCATTTTGACGTTTTTCGCCTCGGAGGCCGGGGTGCACGTGCTGGAGCGACTAACCGCGTTGGGGATCAACCCGCGTTCGGACAACTATGCGCCGCAGGCGGCGGCGCTGGATCCGAGAGAATTTCCGCTGAGCGGGAAGACCTTCGTGATCACCGGGACGCTCAGCGCGGATCGCGACGCCTTCAAGGAGCTCATCGAGGCGAAGGGCGGCAAGGTGAGCGGTTCGGTGTCGAAGAACACCAGCTACGTGCTGGCCGGCGAAGGGGGCGGGTCAAAGCGCGACAAGGCACTCCAGCTGGGCGTTGAGATCATTGACGAGGAGGGTCTTGCGCGGATGATCGGAACGCCTGCAGCGGGCTAGTTTCTTACCCGGCAGGCGGTGCGGATTTTAACCAAGGATTTCTTGCTATGCGGGTTGTTGGCCCGGAGGTTTTAGGCTCTTAAGCACGCACCCATGTCGAGCATCGCCATTATCACAGATGTGCACTCCAATTTGCACGCGCTCGAGGCGGTGCTGGAGGACGCGCGGGACCGCGGGATCGAGCGCTTTGCCTGCCTGGGTGATACGGTCGGCTACAATGCGTTTCCGCGCGAGTGCCTGGAGCGGGTGCAGGCGCTGGGCGGGCCGTATGTGTTAGGCAACCACGATGAGTTTGTCGGCGGGGGTGCGCAGATGCTGGAGATGATCGAGGCGCATGAGGAGGCGATGAAGAATCCGGTGTGGGCGGGAGTGCGCCACAGCATCCTTGAGCTGGGCGTCGAGAAGAGCCTGGAATTTCGCGAGATCCCGTTTGAGGTGGAGTATGAAGGGGCGACGCTGGCGCACGCATCGCTCCACGGGCACGGCGAGTGGCCGTATTTGATGCAAGCGCGCGATGCCATGCCCACCTTGGGGTTGCTCAAAACGCCGGTCGGATTTTTTGGCCACACCCATCAGCCGGCGGTCTTCACCCACCAGAAGTATCCGCAAAGCGTGCGGGTGAATGCCAACCTGATCCAACTGCATCCGCAAGGGCGCACCGCGGTGGTCGTCGGCTCGGTTGGCCAACCGCGCAATGGGGACCCCTCGGCGCAATGGGCCATCTTTGACCCGGAGGCACTCACCGTCCAGATGGTGCAGACGAAATATGATGCGCAAGCCGCCGGGCGCGCCGTGCTGGATGCCGGCCTGCCCCAGCACTCGGCGCTGCGCCTCCTGCGCGGCGGATGAATCCCGGGCGCCGGCGAGCCACGGATGCCCGCCGTGGGGCACCCGATTCGCCCACGGGAAGCCGCGCGCGGGGCATCGTGTGCGCCTCCCTTTAAGTGAAAACTCCCGCGCCCGGCCCTTGCGCGACGGCAGGATTTAGCCAAGGCTGCGCGGGCCGTATGAAAGCTCTTTCGCCCAAGCTCCTGATTTTCCTCACGGTCCTCGTCGACCTCATCGGCTTCGGCATCATCATCCCGCTGCTCCCGGGATACGGCGAAAAATTCGGCGCCACCGGCATCCAGCTCGGCATGCTGCTGGCCATCCACAGCGCGATGCAGTTCATCGTCAGCCCGTTGTTGGGCCGGCTGTCGGACCGTGTCGGGCGGCGCCCGGTGCTGCTTATCAGTATTCTTGGCAACGTGGTGGCCTATGCGCTGTTAGCCACGGCGGGCAGCCTGTGGGTGCTGTTCCTGGCGCGCTTCATCAGCGGAGTGTCCGCGGCTAACATCACCGCGGCGCAGGCCTATCTGGCAGACGTGACGCCGCGCGAGAAACGCGCGGGGGCGATGGGGCTCATCGGCGCGGCGTTTGGGATTGGCTTTGTTTTTGGTCCGGCGTTGGCCGGGGTGATGTCCCACATCAGCGTGGCGGCACCGTTCTGGGCCGCCACCGGATTGGCGGTGCTCAACCTCGCCTGGGTCGCCTTCGGCTTGCCCGAAAGCCTCACGCCCGAGCGCCGCGCAGAGCAAATGGCCCAGCGCGCGGTCGGCGGCGCGGTGTGGCCGGCGGAGTCGAGGTTCCCTCTGCTGTTAGTGGCGTACTTTTTGGCCGTCTGCGGCTTCTCGGTGATGACGACGCCGTTGTTTCCGCTCTACCTAACAAGGCGCTTTGGTTTTGACGTCTCGCACATTGGTTACACGTTTGCGATGATTGGGGTGATTGGGGCGATGGTGCAGGGCGGGGTGGTGCGGCGGATTGAGCCGCGGGTGGGAAGCAAGAAGCTCGCGGCTGTGGGGAGTATCCTGTTGATCGCGGCACTGATGATGCTGGCCGTGGCGCACACGCAGTCGATGATGCTGGTGTGGATTTCCGTCGTGGCGTTGGGCAACGGGCTGATGCAGCCGGCACTCAACACGATTGCCTCACGCTTTGCCTACGACCACCACCAAGGGCGGGCGATGGGATTCATCAGCAGCGCGGGGAGCCTTGGGCGGGTGTTAGGGCCGCTGATTTCCGGGGCGCTTATTGTGGTGAATGCCCCGGGCGCCAAGGGAATGGATCCAACCTTCGGGACCAAGGCGCTGTTTGTGGCGGCGGGGATCACTCTGCTGTCATTCCTGCTGTTGCTGGCGGTGCCGTCGGACCGAACGATCCAGCACTGAGAGGCGGGGGATGACGGGGTTGGCCGACCGAGTGTTAGACCGGCGGGTCCTCGTGGCTGCGTTCCCAAGGTTCGTTGCGGGCTTCCTCGGAGCGTGGTTCGAGGTGTGAGATGATGCGTGAGTCGTGCTCGAGGGCGGCGGCCATTTTCCCTTCGATGCGGGTGGCGGCGCGGTGGGCGTCGGCCACGGTGGTGGCGTCCGGGAAGACGAGGTGGACTTCCGCCCAGTGGGTGCGCCCGGAGTGGCGGTGGCGCAGCTGGTGGTAGCCGATATGTTCCTCGCTGGCGGCCTGGTCGAGGACGGCGACGAGACGTTGTTGGGCGGCCGGGTCGGCCTCGTCCATGAGTCCCGAGAGGCTGCGGCGCATGAGGTTCCAGCCGGTGACGAGGATGTTGAGGGCTAGGATGACGGCGACCAAGGGGTCCCACCAGACCCAGCCGGTCAGGGCGATGAGGCCAAGGGCGACGAGCACCCCGGCGCTGGTCCACACGTCAGTTAGGACGTGCTTGCCGTTGGATTCGAGGATGAGCGAGCGGTGCTTGCGACCGATGCCGACCAGGGCCAGGCCAAGGATGACATTGATGGCGGCCGCGGCGCCAGTGAGCACCGCGCCGACACCCAACTGGCTCACATGGGCGCCGTGGAAAAACGAGCGGATCGCTTCGTAGAAAATCAGCAGCGCGGCGACGGAAATCATCGCGCCCTCAAAGCCAGCCGACAGGTAGCTGATCTTGTCATGGCCAAAGTGGTGCTCGGCGTCCGCCGGCTTGCGCGCAAGGCGCAGGCTGTAACAGGCAAACGCCACCGCCAGCACATGGACGACGGACTCCGCCGCATCGCTGTAAATGGCCGCCGAATCGGTGATCGCCGCAGCTATCACCTTGGCAATCAGCAGCACCACCGCCACCCCCAGCGAGGTCCACATCAGGCGCATCTGCAGTCGGAATTCCCGGTCGGGCATGCCGGTAACATGCAGGCAGCAAGCGGCTAACAAAAGGAATTTAGCCGCCGGCCGCGTTCCTGTTAGCCAGCCGGCGCGGCAGCCGGATGCCTCCTGAAGCGCGCAGTGATCTTTGGCCAGAGGAGGATGGCCAGCCCGACGGGCAGCTCGATGCTGCTGATGATGCCCAACAAGCTTGGGAGTCCCCAGACTTGCCAGTAGCTATCAATGCGGGCCGATTGTGGTGAGTCCGCCCGATAGAGGACGCGTACGCGCTCGCCGACGCGGAATTCGGGAGGCGCGGAGAAGAAACTCGATGCGACGGTGTGCTCGTCGCCGGCCGCGTCATTAAAGCGGAATGTTGGAGCGTAGGTGACGCTGCCTGAATCGCGGTCGATACGCTTGCGCATTTCGATGACGGTGCCAGGGGTCTGCTGGGCGGTGCGGGTGAAATGCCACGTGTAGAGGGCGGTGGCCGCGGCGCCAAGCAGCCCGGCGCAAGCGATGCCAATGAGCACCTTGGCGATGAGCGGACGCCTGGTGCCGTGGATCTGCTTGGCGGCCTCCCGCATGGCGCGGGAAAATCCAAGCATGAGCCCGATGCTGATGCCAAAGGTCAGAACAACCAAGATGAGGATGAGGATTCCCATGCGCAAAAATCTTTAATCTTCTTCTTTATGGATCTTCTTGTGGCGTTTCGATGGGCGGTAGAAGAGTCCGACAAAGAGAAACGGGATTCCCATCACCGGGATGACCCAAGCGGTCATCTGGGGTCCCGCAACGAGTGTGCTTTGGCTTGGGTCATTGGGATTGAAGGTGACGGTAACGTTTGCGCCGTTGGGATATTTGCGCACCCATTCCTTGGCGCGCGCGCTTCCATGTTTGAAGGGGGTGGAATAGGTCGCCATCCCGAAGAGGATGCGGTCCGAAGTGAAAGCGGTCCGGTCAACGGTGTACGAATACACGATCGATGGGTGGTACTTCTTCCTCATGGGTTTGGACGAGTTGCCCATGTCTTTCAGGCGGGATTCAATGACCACTCCCTGGGTGGTCTTCCAGTGGTTGCTCGAATATCCGTAACGGAGTTCGTTCGATCCGAAAACTACCAGGGCGACGCCAGCCACGGCGAACACGATCGGGATCAACTTGTCCATCCATGCCGGATGGTGTTTGGAGGTGGAATCAGGCATTGGCATGTTCTGCTGCGACGATGGGCCGATGTGTTCCTATTGCGCAAGCACTCCGCGCCAGGCCGGCCGCTCTATTCCTATTTGGCCTTCCCCTTCGGCTGGAGCTGCTCGCGCAGCTTAGCAAAGCTGGTGCTATAATACTCGTTTCCCCCATTGGGGTTGGTGGCATTGAGGGTGTTCGCCCGGAGCGTAAACTGGCTGGTATTCGCGTCGGAATGAACGCTGCAATAGAGAAGATAGAACCCGGCATCGGTATTCACCCGGAGGAAGCGTCTGAAGTCCTCGCCAGGATGGTTTTGGTGGATTCTTTTCCTGCCAAAGGTGGCCAAGCCATCCAGCATGCCATCCACCGCTGGGCGCTCGGTGAGCACCCATTCGACCTTCATTGCCTCAAGCTCATCAAGGTCAAATGGGGTGGTCGCATCGGCCGGAATGATGACCTCGATCGACTTGACTGAATCTGGCGTGATGCTGCCACTGCGCAGCCCCTCAAGGAAATCCGGCCCGCCCGTCGAGCCGGCAATGAAGGTCATATGGAAAACCAGCGCCACCAATCCGACCGCTCCAACAACCGCTAAAACTCTGGGCCATCTTCTCATCTTGTTTCCTTTTGACCAACGTCCGCCCGATAAGTTTGTGAGATAGGCTGACCGATGGCGAGGGATAAAGGGATGCCGCGGTTGGCAGGCGCTGGACGCGTGGCGCGTGGGGTTCGGGCGGCTGAAGCGCTACTCCAGGCAGTAGAGATAGCCATCGCGCGACGCGGCATAGACGCGGCCGTCCCAGCAGACGGGTGTGGCGTCGAACATGCTGCCAGGGAAGATCG
>JBILQA010000040.1:0-13443 GCA_044373535.1 Akkermansiaceae bacterium
CACGCCCCCACCACCAACGCTCGCACAAGTTGATAATCCATCCCTCATCCTACCAGCCCACACCTCTCCGTGGCAATCCCTTTGCATTCCAACCAATCTCTTCCCAATAGCCGAATCTCGTTGAATTCCCCAAATTCCGCAGTATCCTTCACCTGCAATGTGTCAGGGGGCGTCCCGGTTTCGACGGGATGTTCAATTCACAAGCCGCACGTGGAGGTTGACCGGTTGGCCTCCTTAAAAGCCGGTCGAAAAAAATAAATGCAGACTCTAACGAGCTCGCACTTGCTGCTTAATTGACAGCAACGCCAGATCCCTCACGCCTGCTGCGGAGGACGGCGACTAACTAGCAGGCTGGCTGGGCCACCGGGTTTCCGGGTGGCACGGCAAGACTCACAGGAAAATCGGATCCGCGCCGCCGCCGATGGGTGTCGCGTTTCTCAAAACCAATCCGTCGGCTAAACGTGTAGAAGTTTGCGCTGAGAGCGTCTCGGACAGGGGTTCGACTCCCCTCGCCTCCACCACTTGCCCCCTTCGAGGTCCTAAGGGCCCTCGATTGGACGTTGGGCATTGGGCTTCACTGCGCAGCGTGAAGCACGTGGGATGCATGGTCCCGCTTACCCGGCCACCGAGGGAGCCGCGGTTGACGCCTTTGAGATGAGCTCGCCCATGCAGGCGCCAAGGGAGCCTTCCATCTTGACTGCTAACACATCGCGTGCGACCACACTGGGCGCCATTAAAATCGCCCACATCGTCAACCCCTTGGTCGTAGACAACCGAGTTTCCGACCTGACCTACGCGCAACCTGTCACGATCGAGAGCATGCGCCGAGCCCGGTCGGCCACCCGGACCGCTCAGGTTGTGCACTATGCGGCGTACTACCAAAGCGACCTCGCGGCAGTCCCCCCAGAGTTCGTCCTGACGCCGCCATTGGAGCAATCAATCCTCGACTTTGTATCAGCCCCAGAACCGGCCTCGGCGCGCAAGCTTCCGTTGTTAAGAGACATCCTCGACCGGCTATACACCGCAGCCACGGATGCCGACTACATGGTCTACTCCAATATAGACATCGGTCTCTGGCCGGATTTCTACGATGAGATCGTCCGCCTTGTCGATCAAGGCATTGATTCATTCACGATTGGCCGGCGGACGCTGGGGACTGAATTCACTTCCGTCGCCGACATGGAACATATTTTGAACCAGGAAGGAACCCCGCATCACGGCCTGAGCTGTTTCGTGTTTCCGCGCTCTCACTACCCGCGCTTCATCCTTGGAAAGACCTGCATAGGCCTCCAACCGGTTGGCGTGACGATCACCGTCAACCTAATGCAACAGGCGGCGAACTTCAAAAACCTTCTCAATGAGCGGCTCACGTTCCACTTGGGTGATGATCGAATATGGCATAAAACCCTCCTTGACCCCTATCATTTATACAATGAGCGGCAACTTGACGAAACCGTCAGCCATTTTAAACCTGATGGCCTAACCGCGGATGCTGAGGACCTGCTCCGACGGTATTCACGCTGGCGCAGCGACTATGTCATCCAGAAATGCACCTCCAGGCTAAGGAAGTTTCTCTACCGGGTGGTGCGGAAGCTAGGCTTTGTCCGCTGGGTGGCTTCGCGCTACACCGGCTCGCACAATCGATTAGAGACGCAGAGGAAAAGATTACCAGCGTATCCCTCTTGACCCCAACCAGCCACCCTCCGCACTCGTGAAAAAACCGACCCAAACGCTTTCTCGGAGCCAGCGCATGGTGTGCGGGGTGATTGCCAGCGCGTTTGTTGCGGGGGGCTTTCTGCCGCTCACTTCCGCGGTATTTGCGGTGCACGGTTATTGGCGCACACGAGCGGAGGTGACGGTGGCGGCTAACCTCGAGTCGGTAGAGCTGAAGCGGACAAGCGGCGGCAGGGGTCGCGGGGGGCTCTATACGAAAGCGCAATATCGGTATGAAGTCGACGGTCGGCAATTCCGCGGCACACGCGTGGCACTTTTCAAGAAAACCGCTGGATTTCATGATCGGCTATCCTCCGCATATGCGAGCGGTAGGCCGATCCGCGTGTTTATCGATCCGCAGCGGCCGGATTACGCAGTCATCGATCGGGAGTATTCTTGGTGGCCGGGGGCCGTGGCTGCTCCATTCGGGCTCATCTTCATCGGCGTGGGGACCTTTCTTCTTCTCCATGTGCTGCAGGTATTGCCGCGCCAGCGAACGCTGAGGGTTGAGCGTTGAACCGGACGCAATCCGCAATTCTCCCCAGCTGCCCTTGCGCTGGCGAGCATCGGGGCGTTAGTTCCCGGAGTGGCGGTGGAGGGAAAATGCTTCCTTCGCGTACCCACGCACCCCGCCGATGAACGATGTGGAAAAGCCGCAGTCAGCGTCTCGCGCCCAGCAGGGTGGCGCGCCCGAGGGCGTGGAGCGCTCGGCCGATGCGCTGCGCCAAGCGAACCGGGCGGGATTGGAATCGCGGCGCTGCCGGCACGGCGAGGACCGCGGGGAGTCAGAGGCCTTGTTTGAGCACATCGCCGACACCGCGCCGGTGCTCATCTGGATGGCCTGTAATGGGAAATTTCGCTTCTGGTTCAACAAACCGTGGTTGGACTTCAGCGGCCGCAGCATGCAGGAAAACTACTGGGACGGCTGGCAGGCCGCCTTGCATGGCGATGACCTGCCGCGCTGCATGGACACCTACGGGGCATCCTATGAGCTGCGCAAGCCGTTCAAGATCGAATACCGGTTGCGTCGCCACGACGGCAAGTACCGCTGGCTGCTCGAGCATGGGGTGCCGCGGTTTTCCCAGGAGGGTGAGTTCATCGGCTTCACCGGCTCGTGCATCGACATCACCGGGCGCAAGCACGCGGAGGACCAGCTGCGCGAGTCCCAGGAAAACCTGACTGCGCTGGTCAAGGCGACCTCGCAAGTGGTGTGGACGTTCACCGCCGATGGAATGGGCGAGGACACGCTGGCCTTCTGGCAGCGCATCACCGGCCAGAGCCGCGAGGAGCTCGAGCACGGCGGCTGGCTTGACGCGGTTCATCCGGCGGACCGCGCGAGAATCCAGGAGGCGTGGAACAAGGCGCTGGAGCACAAGGCCGCATTTGAGACTGACTACCGGATCCTCAACAGCGACAACGCCTACCAGCACTTCAAAGTCTCCGGCGTGCCGGTGCTCAACAGCGATGGAACCTTCCGCATCTGGATCGGCACCATGACGGACATCACCGAGCAGGTGCGCTCCCAGGAGGCCCTGCGCCGCAGCGAGGAGCGCCTGCGCATGCTCGTCGCCAGCGCCACCGAGTTTGCCATCCTGACGCTTGATGAAGAATGCCATATCCGCTCTTGGAGCGAGGGCGCCGAGCGGCTTTTCGGCTACGCCGAGGAGGAAATCCTGGGGCGATCAATGGCCATCCTGTTCACCGCCGAGGACCGCAAGAACCATGCGCCACAGCGCGAGCTTGCCGTAGCCAAGGAGCTCGGCGCCGCCGGCGACGAACGCTGGCACGTACGCAAGGATGGATCGCTCTTCTTTGCCAGCGGCGTGGTTTCCCCCATCCGCGGGAGCGAGCCGCTCGAATTTGTCAAAATCGCCCGCGACCTAACCCACCGCAAGGAGATGGAGGAGGCCCTCAGGGAGGCGGACCGGCGCAAGAACGAGTTCCTCGCCACCCTTGCCCACGAGCTGCGCAACCCGCTGGCACCGATCCGCAGCGGCTTGGACCTCATGCAGCGCGCCACGAGCGACCCCGCCGTGATCCAGCGCACCTTGGCCGTCATCGAGCGCCAGACGGACCAAATCGTCCACCTCGTCGACGACCTGCTGGACATCTCCCGCATCACCCAGGGGAAGATCAACCTCAAGAAACAACTCATCGACCTTTCCCCCATCATCCAACAGGCCGTCGACGCCACCCGCTACAGCATCGACGCTAAGGAGCACCAGCTCACCATCGCCCTGCCGCCCGCCCCGGTCTACCTGAATGCCGACGCCGTGCGCATCAAACAGATCCTCCTCAACATCCTCGACAACGCGGTGAAGTACACCAAACGCGGCGGCCGCATCTCGCTGAGCATGGAAACCAGCGGCGCCGACGCGGTCATCCGCGTGGCCGATGACGGCATCGGCATTCCCGCCGCCAAGCTCAACGATGTTTTCGGTATCTTCCACCAGATTGATGACCCCGGCGAGGAGGCACCCAGCGGCTTGGGCATCGGCCTGAGCGTCGTCCGCGGGCTCGTTGAGATGCACGGCGGCTCGGTCCAAGCGGCCAGCGCAGGAATTGGCCAAGGCAGCGAGTTCACCGTGCGCCTGCCGCTAGCTCACCCACCGCGCGAGACCCCCGCGCACGCGCAGGCACCTCCGGCCGCCGAACCCGCCGAACCCGCCACCCGGGCCACCAAGCGGGTCCTGCTTGTCGACGACAACCGCGACGCCGTCAGGATGCTTGAAACCCTGCTCCACCTGCAGGGGCACGAGGTGCAAACCGCCTTTGACGGCGAGTCCGCCGTGCGCGTCGCCGAGACCTTCCACCCGGACATCTGCCTGTGCGACCTTGGCCTGCCTAAGATGGATGGCTTTGAAGTCGCACGGCGCCTGTCGCGCAGCCTCCCCAGCGCGCGCCTCATCTCCCTCTCCGGTTGGGGCCAGGACGAGGACCGCCGCCGCTCACAGGCCGCCGGGTTTTCCCACCACCTCGTCAAGCCGGTGAAAATCGATGAGCTGCTGGCCTTGATCGCGTGAACTCGGGCGCGTGCGTCTCCTGCCATGTGGGTGATGGACAGTGGAAGTGGTGGCTATTTGGCATTATCCGCTCGTCATCAACTGGGCGGTTGGCTAGTGGCAGAGATGAATTGGGGATTCCGGGCACTATGGGTTTTTCTAATCGGCATGGCCACGGCGATGGCCGCCGCCGGCCAACTGAAGTTGCCCGCGGTGATTGGCGAGAACATGGTGCTGCAGCAGAAGCTTGCCAATCCGATCTGGGGTTGGGACACACCCGGGACGGACGTGACGGTGACTTTTGCCGGCCAAACCAAGGTGGGCAAGGCGGCGGCGGAATCCGGAAGATGGCGAGTCACTCTGGACCCGATGCCCGCCAATTCCACACCGGAAAAACTCATTGTACGCGGCACCAGCACGCGTGAAGTGGCAAACATTTTGGTTGGCGAGGTGTGGATTTGCTCGGGCCAATCCAACATGGTCTGGCCGGTGCGCAAGGCGTGGGATGGCGAGACGGCCATGGCGGCAGCGAAGTTTCCGCAAATCCGATTACTCAAGGTGCCGAACTTCGCAAGCCAAGCGCTGGAAGATGATTTCCGCGGCCAATGGGAGGAATGCACCGCGGAAGCGGTTGGCACGTTCAGCGCGGTTGGCTACTATTTTGGCCGTCAGCTTCACCAGACGCTTGGGGTGCCGGTGGGAATGATCCGCTGCGCTTGGGGGGGGTCCTCCGCCGAGGCGTGGGTGCGGCGTGACCTGCTCGACAAGGACCAGAGGTTTGCCGCGGTCATGGATCAATGGCGCCAGACCGAGGCCACCTATGACTTCGCCAAGGCCAAGGCCGACTATCAGACAAGCCTAAAACAATGGCAGGTCCAGTACGAAGCAGCCCTGGCGGCCAGCGGCCCCCCACCGCCAAAACCCGAGGAGCCACGCGACCTGCTTGGCCGCGCCGGCCACCAGCGGCCAGGCAACCTCTACGGCGGGCTCATCCATCCTGTCGCCGGTTTCGGGATCCGTGGAGTAATCTGGTACCAAGGAGAATCCAACGCCGGCCGGGCGGATCAGTATCACGATCTCATGAGCCTGCTGATCCGCAGCTGGCGAGACGCCTGGGGACAGGGGGCATTTCCCTTCTATTTTGTCCAGCTGCCAAACTACAAGCCGGTGGCCGCCGAGCCCGCGGACAGTGTCTGGGCCAACCTGCGCGCAGCCCAAACGCGCACATTCCACGAGGTGGAGAACACCGGCATGGCCGTCACCATTGATCTGGGAGAAGCCAATGACATCCACCCGCGCGATAAGCGGGATGTGGCTGATCGCTTGGCCCGTTGGGCGCTGGTCAAGGACTATGGATTGGCCGGAATGACCTACCGCAGCCCCGAGTTGGAGAGCATGCGGATGGACGGCAGCAAGGCGATCCTCACCATCGCCCACGTTGGCGAGGGCTTGCGCACACTCAACTCATCTACATTCCATGGGTTCGCCGTCTGTGGCAAAGACCGCAAGTGGTTCTGGGCCGAGGGCCGGCAAGTCCCCGGGACGTTCAACCAGATCGAAGTCACCTGCCCGCAGGTGGCTTCGCCAGTGGCGGTGCGCTATGCCTGGGAGGATAATCCAGTTTGTAATGTCTACAGCCTCGGTGGCTTGCCGCTGGCGCCGTTTTCCACCAGCCATTAGATCGGGCCCGCCGCTCAGCGCTTCACGCGGTAGTGCCCGGTAAGCTTGAAGGCAAACAGGCGATCCTCCTCGCGGGTTCCCGCCCCGATGTTGTGGATGACCAGCGGCTCGCCCGCGGCGTTGCGCCGCTCGCTGACGACCATGATGTGCGGTAGGTTCGGTGGCACGGTGCAGGTGACCAGATCGCCCGCTTGATAGTCGCCGGCCACCTGGGTGACCTCCAACTGCCAGCCGCGGCGCTTAAAGAACGCCTGCAAGTTCGGGACGCGGCGGTGGTCGATATTCTTGTCCGGCGCGCGCAGGCCCCAGTTCTGCGGGTAGGCGGAGAAATTCCCGCGCATGTCCTCGTGAAGAAGTTTCTGCAAATCCATCGCCATGCTGCTGCGCAAGGCACGCACCACACATCGGTGCACACCCCGACCTCAAGTGGCGGGTCCCCGTTGGGATACTCCAGCGTCCGGTAACCCGGGTCATAGCTGAGCGTTTTGCCCACCTGCGCGCGCGCCGCCACCGCGATCCCCTCCCCGCCCGCCGGACCGGCCGGCTCGCCCATGCCCGCCATACTCCCCATGAGCGATCCAAGCCCAACCAAAAGCGCAAATTGCCATGCGGATTTCCTCATCGAGCACAACCCTTAGCCACTCCACGTGGCCAAGGTCAAGGTGCCCCTGGCCTGAGCGCTTGCTCCGCCTTTGAGCCGGCAGCCGGCTTCAACTCCTCTTGTCCGCGTATCGGCTGAAACGGTTTGACAGGATCAAGAAGGTTGGCGCCCACAAGCCCACAAAAATCCCGAACCTCTCCGCGTGCGCCTGGCTTTCAGGCGTTGCCCCACCGGTGAGAAACCAGATGGCGATCGACCCCAAGATGGAGGCAAATCCCAAAAAGAAGCATACGCTGCTGAGTTGATTGTATAGTTTCGAGCTCATGTTGTCGTTGTACTGGGTTGATTTTTGCCGCGGCGGCCAGCTGATAGCCACTGCTGCCTGTTCGGCTGCAGTTGCCATGGCTAAGCCCTTTGCGGCACTTTGGATTCAAGCCCAGAGTCTGCTGGTGCGCCAGTGCTAAATCAACCACACCGGTGGTGCGGCGAAAAACGCGCCATGGAGCCGGCGGCAGCCACGCAGCGACCCGCCAGTCGTCCCCGGAGCAGACGCTCCAAGATCGACTTGCCCAAGATTCCCCTGGCCGAGACTCCCTGGCGGAGATTCCCCTCGGCGCCCTTGGCCCGGCGCGGGAACGCCCGCTGGAGCCACTGGTCGGAATCGAACCGACGACCTACGCATTACGAATGCGTTGCTCTACCCCTGAGCTACAGTGGCGTTGCCGCCATGGGCTGGCGGGCGGCGCTACGGCAAGCTCCCCGGAGACCCGGGGAAAATGATGCTCCGGGCATTTAGCAGCCGAGGCGCGGGGAGCAAGCGGAAAAGTGCGGTTCGGCGGGATTACCCGAGCAGGCGGCGGCGCAGAGTGGCGCTTGGCAGGTGGCAGGCGTGCTTGCGGCCAAACCACCGGTAGCGGTTGCGCGCGACCCAGCGGTAGATCCCCTCGCGCAACGCGCGCGGGACCGGCGCCGCCAGAGCTACCGCCAGCCAGCCAAGGCCGCCAGCGACGCGCAGCGCTTGGAGCGCCGCGGCGCTGCGCTCATAGCATTCGTCGACCTCGCCGTTGACCTCATGCACCACCAGCACCGAGCCCGCGGCGGAGACATCCGCAACCAGGCCAAGGCGCCGCGCCGTCTCGCCCTGCAGCGGCGCAAACCACAGGCGCTCATCCGCATCCAACCAGTGGAGCGCGCGCACCGTGCCGTCGCACAGTGCGCAGGTGCCGTCAAACAACACGATCCAACGACCTGTTGGATCCGGTGGTCGCGCATCTGGCATGGCCAGCAGGCTGTCATAATGTTATCCAATTTCCAACTGATTCGGGGAAAAACCATTTGTCCATGCCGCCATTGGCTCAATGGTAGAGGATGACCCAGCGCATCCGCGACCTTCCAAGCGACGAGCGGCCGCGCGAGAAGTTAGCCAGGCTCGGCCCGGGCGCGCTGGACAACGCCGAACTGCTAGCCTTGTTGATCCGCTCGGGCACCCGCGGGTGCAGCGCCATCCAGATTGGCCACAATCTCATCGCCCTGCATGGCGGGCTCGCCGCGCTGGGCCGGCTTGATCTCGCCGAGCTGCGCAAGACCCGCGGGCTGGGCAAGGCGAAGGCCTGTGAGCTTGCCGCAATCTTCGAGATCGCCATCCGCGTGGCCCGCGAGGAAATGCAGGTCCGCCCGATGGATGAGCCGCGGCTCGTCTACGCCGCCCTTGGGCCGCAGCTGGGACACCTCCCCTACGAGACCCTGCAGGTCATCCTGCTCAACACCAAGCTCAGCTCCGTGGGCGTGGTCGAGGTTTCCCGCGGCACCATCAACGAGACGCTGGTCCACCCGCGCGAGGTCCTCAAGCCGGTCATTGCCCGCGCCGCCTACGGGTTTGTCCTGGTCCATAACCACCCGTCGGGCGACCCGACGCCGAGCCGCGCCGACGAGGCGTTCACCCGCAGGCTGCGCGACGCCGCCGAACTCCTCCAGCTGCGCTTCCTTGACCACGTCATCATCGGCTGCCGCGGCGCCGGGCGCGAGCCGTGGTTCTCCTTCAAGGAGGCCGGCATGCTCTAAGGAGCTCACACGGACGAAAATTCCATTCGATGTCCTGACCGCCATGGTCAATGGTGAGGCACTCCAATGGCCGCACTCAACATCCCTGAATTCTCCGGTGTCATGCTGCTGCCGGACTGCACCCTCTTTCCCCACGGCGCGCTGCCGCTGCACATCTTCGAGGCGCGCTATCAGGCAATGTTGGAAAAAGCCCTCGAGGGCGACTGCCTGTTCTGCGTCACCAGACTGTTGGCAAAGGAAGGCCAAAATCCAGCCACCTGCGCCGCTCCGGTCGGCACCATTGGCCTGATCCGCGCCTCGCGCGAGCAGGACTCCGGCACCTCCGACCTCATCCTCCATGGCGTCATCCGCGTGCGCTTCGACTACTGGGTCGACTCATCCCCCTTCCCCCTGGCACACATCACCCCGCTGCCGTCCATCGGTGCCTCCAGCGCCCAATCCGCCGCCTTGGTCGAGCCACTGCGCGAGGCTGTTAGGCAGGCCGTCGCCAGCTTCCCCGCGGAGATCGGCGAGGCGCTCGACGCCTTGATGGGGCGCACCGACGACCCGGTGATTCTGGCGGACATCGTTGCCCAACAATTCCTGCGCGACCCCGACGAGCGCCAGGAGGTGCTCGAAATCGAGGTGGTCGAGGAGCGGATCACCTATCTGTTGGATTTTCTCGGCCGCGGGCTGTGGTGATTTTTCCTGAAACGAGGATGCCGGCGGCGGCGTAGCGGTATGATGCTGCACCCATCGCGCCGCCACGTCCTCAAGGGTCTCGCCGCGGGCGGACTCAACCTGCTGATTCCGGGAGGCCTGTACGCCCAGGGCGGACCGCGGCGGGTGGCCGCCAACGAGAGGCTGCGCATTGCCTTGGTCGGGGTTGGCGGGCGCGGCAAAGCGGCGGTTGGCGGACTGGCCGGCGAGGAGTTCGCGGCGTTTTGCGATGTCGACGAGCAGGCGGCCGCGGAGACCTTCGCCAAGCATCCGGATGTGCCGCGCTTCACGGACTTCCGCGAAATGTTGGCCAAGCTTGGCGACACCATCGACGCGGTGACGGTGAGCACGCCCGACCACTCCCACTTTGACATCGCCATGGCCGCGGTGCAGGCCGGCAAGCACGTCTACGTGGAGAAGCCGCTGTGCCAGACGATCGAGCAGACCCGCCGCCTGTTAGCCGCGGCGACCAAGGCCGGCGTGAAGACCCAGATGGGCAACCAGGGCCACTCGAGCGACACGATCCGCAATTTCAAGGAGCTCATCGACGCGGGCCTGATTGGCGAGATCCGAGCCGTCGACGCGTGGACGGACCGGCCGGCCGGTTGGTGGCCGCAGGGAATGCAGGCCGCGCCGGGGGCCGCCGCGGTTCCCGCGCATCTTGCCTGGGACCTCTGGCGCAACGGCCGCGACCTGGCGTACAGCCCGGACTACCTTCCGTTCAAGTGGCGCGGCTGGACCGCCTGGGGCTGCGGCGCGCTCGGCGACATGGCCTGCCACATCCTCGACCCGTTCTTCTTTGCCTGCGATCCGGGACTGCCGGAATCTATCACCTGTGAGGCCGAGGGCGGCTCCAACCTGGCCTTCCCGCTGAAGTCCACCGTCACTTACCACTTCCCTGCGCGCAGCGGCCGCCCGGCCTTCGACCTCGTCTGGCGCGACGGCAAGGGCAACCTGCCCGACACCCCCGGGGTGCTCGAGGCCGGCCGCCCCATGGGCAACAAGAGCGGCGGCACCCTCATCCACGGCGCCAAGGAGCTCGTTATGAGCGACAGCCACGCGGGCTTCGTGGGCATCATCCCGGCCATCCGCGCCAAGGAGGTGGCCGCTCCGGAAAAATCCCTGCCGCGCATCGCCGGCAGCCACTTCAGCAACTGGACTGACGCCATCCGCGGCAAGGTCCCCGAGGCGTCGTCCCACTTCGCCTACGCCGCAAGGCTCAACGAGCTCGTCTTGCTAGGCGTCATCGCCCAGCGCCTCCCGGGCGAGAAGCTCGTCTATGACGCCGCCACGGCCACCTTCAAGGGCAACGACCGGGCCAACCTGCTAGTCAAACAGCCGCTGGTCTAACTGCCAGCACGCTCAGGCAAACAAGTCGAGCACCGGGCCCTCCTTGTCCTCGCCGCCGATGACAAACGGGCGGCGCGAGGGCGAGACGACCACCTCGGTCGTGTCGATGCCCAGGGCATGGGCGATGGTCGCGTTGAAGGCCGGCAGGGTGACGGGCTTGTCCTTGACCTTGTCCGCCTTGGCGTCGGTCTCGCCGTAGCGGAAGCCGCCCTTGACGCCGCCGCCGGCCAGCAGGCAGGTGAAGGCCGAGGGGTGGTGGTCCCGGCCTAACTTGTGGTCGGCCTGGATCTCCGGGCTGCGGCCAAACTCGGTGGCGACGACCACCAAGGTGTCGTTGAGCAGGCCGCGGCGGTGGAGGTCGCTGATGAGGGCGGCGTAGGCCTGATCAAACTCTTTGCAGCGGCCCTCCACGGCGGAAAAGTTGTCATAGTGGGTGTCCCAGCCGCCGAGCTCAACTTCGATGAAGCGCACGCCGTGCTCGACGAGGCGCCGGGCGAGCAAGCACCCTTGGGCAAAGCGGGCGCTGCCGTAGAGGTTGTGGGTTTCGGCGGATTCCGCGCGGGTGTCGAAGGCCTTGAGGTCCGCGCTGTTCATCAGGGTGATGGCCTCCTTGTAGAGCTCCTCGTAGGCCTTCACGTCCGGGCTGGCGTAGCGCTCGTGGAACTTGCCGTTGAGCCTATCAGCCAGGCTGAGCCGCCGGGTGAAGTTCTCCTCGCTGACCTCGCTTGAGCGGCGCGAGTCCTTGAGCCCCTCCTCGGCGCTGCCGATGGGCGCCGCGGAAAAGTTCGGCCCGAGGAAGCCGCCCGAGGAATGCTCCGGGGAAACATCCACCGCAACGTAGCCGGGGATCTCCTTGTTGATGCGCCCGCCGAGGCGAAGAATCCACGACCCCAGCGCGGGATGCTTGATGGTGCCGCGCGCGGCATAGCTGGTGTGCAGCAGGTACTGCCCCTGCTCGTGGGCTCCCTGGTTGGAGTTCATCGAGTTGATCACGCACACCTTGTCCATGACCTGCGCCGTCTTGGGCAAATAATGACTCACCACGATGCCGTCGGCCTTGGTCGCGAGCGCCTCGACGGGGCCCTGGACCTCCTTGCGCTTCGGCTTGAGGTCAAAGGTGTCCAGATGGCTCATGCCGCCCGACATGAACAGATAGATGACACTCTTCGCCTTGCCGCGCGCCGCACCCGCCTGGCCGAGCGCCGGCGCGGCAAGCGTGCCGCCGAGCATCGGCAGCAGGCTCACGCCCAGGTAGCTCTTGGCCGCTTTGCGCATGAACTGCCGGCGGCTGAGTTCCTCGATCTGGTTCCTGTCACTCATCTGGTCCATGTTTTCTAGCTGGCTGTTAATGTTAGGCCGCTCACTGGAGGAACAGGAACTCCGAGGACATCACCAGAGCGGAGATGATGTTGCGGTAGCCTTCGTCGCCCGCGGCGCTGACCTCGGCGAGCATCCAGCCAAGCTCCTCCTCGGAGGGTGGCCGGGCAAGGACGGCGAGGTAGATCCGGCGCACGCGCTCCTGCGGCGTGCTGCTCCCGGCGAGGCTCTTATAGATGTATGCCTCCTTGTTAGCCACGAGCTCCTTCTCGACAAAGCCGTTCATCAGCGAGAGCACTTGCCCGACATTGGCCTCACGGGTGGCCGCCTCCACCACCTGCCGGTCCGACTGACCAAACACATAGAGGAAGTGGCCTCGCGGCGCTGGACTTGGCAGTTCCGAGGCGCGCACCTTCGAGGCCGCGCCGTACTGCAGCGGCGCGGCCTGCATCGCATTCATCGCCATCGACGTGTCGCCGCCCTGCGGGCTCGCGCCATCGGCGCGCAGCGCCGCGACAAAATTGGCGAAGTACTTCCGCAGCTCGCGCTCGTCCTTGAGAGCGAGGACCTCCGCGGAGAGCTCGGGCATCGTCTTCCTGCCCAACAACACCGGCCGGCCATCAATGATGATGCGCTCGTCAAGGGCGCGCTTGGGCAGCTTGTCGGGGTCGCCGACGGAGAGGGTCACGAGCGAGTCCCAAATCTGCTCGGCGCTGAGGCGCGAGATTTGGCGGCCGCGCAGGTTGTCGGCGAGCATCAAGGTTGGCTCGGTGCTGGCGACGAGCTGGAAGGTCGCGGTGGACAACAGAACTTGTTGGAACGCGCGCAGGTCGTAGTTGAGGCTAACCATTGTGTCGCCCAACAAGGCGACGAGCTCTGGGTTGGCAGTCTTGGCGGGCTCGACAAAGTCGTCGATCGGCTCGAACACCCCATGGCCCATGACGCGTGCCCACATCCGGTTGGCGATGACGATCGCGAAGCGCTTGTCGGTGTGGGTCGTGACCCAATCGGCGAGAATCT
>JBILQA010000042.1:0-13394 GCA_044373535.1 Akkermansiaceae bacterium
GATGTCGACCGCGGCATGCGCGAGGGAATCTTCATCGTCGGCAATTCCAACGAACCGAAGTCGCTCGACCCGCAGCAGGTCTCCGGGGTGTTAGAGAGCAACATATTGCGCACGCTGTTTGAGGGCCTGGTTAGCGGGGACGCGCAAAAGGACGGGCAGATGAATCCGGCCGCGGCGCGGAGCCTGGAGTCCGACGCGACGGCCACGGTGTGGACCGCGCACCTGCGCCCGGAGGGCAAGTGGTCGGACGGCGAGCCGCTAACGGCGCATGACTTTGCCTTTGCCTACGAGCGGATCCTCTCGCCGAAGTTCGCCGCCAAGTACGCCGACATGCTGTATTTCCTCAAGGGCGCGGAGGATTTCAACAAGGAGAAGACCACCGACTTCTCGACGGTGGGGGTGGAGGTGTTAGACGATTACACGCTGCGGCTCACGTTGCGGGGGCCGACGCCGTATTTTCCGCAGGTGCTGCAGCATTACACGTGGGCGCCGGTGCCGCGCCACGCGGTGCTCAAGGCGGGGAAGATTGACCAGATCGGGACGAACTGGACGAAGCCCAAGGGCGGTGTGATGGTGTGCAACGGGCCGTACCGGCTGAAAAGCTGGCGGGTCAACGACCACCTCGAGGTGGAGCGCAACCCGTATTACTGGGATGCGGCCAACGTGAAGCTCAACGGGGTGAGGTTTCTGCCTGTTAGCAATTCTTACACCGAGGCGCGGATGTTCCGGGCCGGGCAGATGCACGCGACCTATGCGCTACCGCCGGAAATGGTGGAGCTTTTCAAAGCCAACAAGCCCGAGGCGCTGCACCAGGAGCCGTACGTGGGGACCTTGTTCTACCGCTGCAACACGACGCGCAAGCCGCTCAACGACCCGCGGGTGCGCCGGGCGCTCTCGCTGGCGATTGACCAGCAGGCAATTATTGACAGCGTGCTGCCCGGCTACACGCAGGCCTACGCGGTGACGCCGCCGATGGCGGGCTACCAGCCGCCGCAGGGCCTGCGCTTCAATCCCGAGGAGGCGGCCAAGCTCATGGCGGAGGCCGGCTTTGCGGGCGGCAAGGGGTTCCCGCGCCTGAAAATCCTTTTGGCCAGCAAGGAGACCGCCTCGACGATGGCCCAGGCAATCCAGTCGATGTGGCGCAACCACCTCGGCATCGAGGTGGAGATCGAAAACAAGGAGTGGACCGCTTACCTCGCCGCGATGCAGTCGCTTGACTACGACTTTGCCGCCTCCGGCTGGATCGGCGACTACCTCGATCCCCTCACCTTCCTGGAAATGTGGATGCCGGGCAACGGCAACAACATGACCGGTTGGGACAACCCGCAGTTCGCTAGCCTCATCCAAGCATCCTTCAAGGAAATCGACGCCACCCAGCGCCTGCGCACCCTGGAGGCCGCCGAGAAAATCCTCGTCGATGAAGTCCCCATGCTGCCGATTGCCTGGTACTCGCGCAACTATCTGATGGACCCGCGGGTCAAAGGCTGGCACCCCCTTTTGTTAGACAACCACCCCTACCAGACCCTCAGCTTCGAGCGCTGAGCCGCGAGATATGTTGCGATTCATAGCCAGCCGCCTGATTCAGGGGATCTTCACGTTGTTGTTGCTCTTCACGGTGACCTTCACGCTGGTGCGCCAGATGCCGGGCAACCCGTATGTGGCGGAAAAGGCGGTGCCGGCGCACATCCTGGAAATGCGCAAGAAGGAGAGCGGCCTAGGGGCCCCGGCGCCGGTCCAATATTGGCTCTACCTGCGCAACCTGGTGATGCGCGGCGACATGGGGATTCTCTTCAAGAAGGACGGGGTGACCGTCACCGAGGTGATCCGCTCATCGTTCCCGGTCTCGCTGGCCCTTGGGGTGCTCTCGATGGGCATCGCCCTAACCATAGGGATCCCCGCCGGGGTGCTCGCCGCGGTGCGCAGGAACTCGCTAACAGACTACTCGCTGATGGGTGCCGCGATGTTAGGCATCTGCCTGCCGAGCTTTGTCATCGGGCCGGTGCTGGCGGTGGTGGCCGGGCTGCAGCTTGGGTGGCTCAACGTGGCGGGGTGGAACTCATGGAGTGACTGGGTGTTGCCGGCGCTCACGCTGGGGGTGATCAACGCGGCGTACCTGGCGCGACTGACCCGCGGCGGGATGTTGGAGGTGCTCAGCCAGGACTTCATCCGCACCGCGCGGGCCAAAGGGGTGCCGGGAAGCCGGGTGATCCTGCGCCACACCCTGCGCGGCGGGCTGCTGCCGGCGGTCACGTTCCTGGGGCCGGCGTTCGCGGGAATGATCTCCGGATCGTTCGTCATCGAGACGATTTTTCAGATCCCCGGCATGGGCCAACATTTCGTCAACGCCATCACCGACCGCGAGTACGACCTTATCCAAGGCTTGGTGCTCTTTTACGGCATCCTCATCCTGACGGCCAACATGCTCGTCGACATCCTCCAAATGGCCCTCAACCCGCGCCTGCGCAAGGCCTCCTGACCGATGCTCCGCACCCCATCCATTGCCGCGGCGCCCGCGGAGAATCCCGCCGAGGTGGAAAAAGGAACCTCGCTGTGGCGCGACGCCTGGCACCGGCTCGGCAAGAACCGCGCGGCGATGTTCAGCCTTTGGCTGCTAGTGGGGATCGTCCTGCTATGTTTTGTTGGGCCGTTGATGTCGCAGAGCCCAACGGTGATCAACATCAAGAACCCCTCGGCGGCCCCGAGCATGGACCACTTGTTTGGCACCGACCAGTTAGGTCGGGACTTGTTCTCGCGGGTCCTCTACGGCGGGCGCATCTCCCTGTTAGTCGGGCTGGTGGCCACCAGCGTGGCGGTGACCATCGGGGTGATTTACGGGTCGGTTGCCGGGTACGCGGGCGGACGGCTCGACGACCTGATGATGCGCTTGGTGGACATGCTCTTTGCGCTGCCGTTCCTGGTGCTGGTGATGCTCTTCTCGATGGTCGTCAGCGGGCCTGCGGCGTTGTTGACCGAGTGGGTGATTGAGACCACCGGGTGGCAGCGCGACTCGGTGGCGCCGATCACCACGCTGGTGCCGCTGTTCATAGCGATTGGCTGCATCGGCTGGCTGACCATTGCGCGGATCGTCCGCACCCAGGTGATGGGCATCAAAAAGCAGGAGTTTGTTGAGGCAGCCGTCTCGCTTGGCCTTGGCCGGGTGCGCATCCTGTTCCGCCACATCGTGCCTAACATCATTGGGCCGGTCATCATCTACACCACCCTGGCGGTGCCTGGGGTGATGTTGCTGGAGGCCGCGCTGTCATTTCTGGGTCTGGGAGTGAAGCCGCCGAACAGTTCGTGGGGCAGCCTCATGAAGGAGGGAGCCGACCGGATGGAGGTCAATGTCTGGCTGCTGTTGTTCCCGTCGCTGTTCTTCTCCCTCACCCTGCTGGCGCTCAACTTCCTCGGAGACGGGCTGCGCGACGCGCTGGATCCGAAGGCGTCCAAGGACTAGGCGCCGGCCGCGGGGATACCTGCGGGGCTCCGTCTCCGAGCAGGCCATCGCGCATGAGCGGGGAGGCCCACCCATGAAAGCGGGCGGAGGGATCGAAGGCGTCGATGAGCACGTTGGCGTCCAAGAGAATCACGGCTCGCGGGTGAGGGACCGCAGTTGCCCCCAATTCATCTTTGGAGTCAGGGCGGCGGAGGCAAACAAGGCATCAAGTTTCGCAGCCTTGGGTTTGGGCTTCTTGGCAGCGGGCATCACCTTGGCCAACTCGCAGTGTCCAGGCCCTGCTTCCTTTACCGCGTAGCATTCGCCGGGCTCGGCACCAGGCAACACCAGACGACGCTTACGGTCGACAGTTTGGACCTCCACAGTGGGAATTTCCCACTGTGGGCGACAGCTGTAAACCCTCTTGACCGGGGTTCGGTGGGCGCGTGGCAACCGCGGTGGTTCCATAACCGCTGCTCAAGACGTGAGGCGGCTCTGCCTACCGAACTTCTCACGAAGTTCGCTACAAAGATGCCGGACTCAGCGGGGCATCGGGAACGCCTCGCTGAAGTCGTAGACGCGTTCGCGGATGGCGTGGAGCTTGGTGGTGTCGCCGGAAGCCTTGAGGGCCTCGTGGATGAAGTCGGCGACCTTTTGGGCGTCGGCTTCCTTCATGCCGCGGGTGGTGATGGCGGGTGTGCCGATGCGGATGCCACTGGGCTTCATCGGGGTGCCGGTGTCAAACGGGATGGTGTTTTTGTTCACCGTGATGCCGGCCTCGTCGAGGGTGTGGGAGGCGTCGGCGCCGTTGAGGTTGACCGAGCGCAGGTCGACGAGCAGCAGGTGGTTGTCCGTGCCGCCGGAAACGATGCGGTAGCCGTGGGACTCCATGCGCGCGGCGATGGCGCGGGCGTTCTTAATCACCTGCTCCTGGTAGCCCTTGAAGTCCGGCTTGAGGGCCTCGCCGAAGCAGACGGCCTTGGCGGCGATGACGTGCATGAGCGGGCCGCCCTGGATGCCAGGGAAAACTTGGGCGTCGATTTTTTTGGCGAACTCTTCCTTGCACAGGATAATGCCGCCGCGCGGACCGCGCAGGGACTTGTGGGTCGTGGAGGTGACAAAATCCGCGTATGGCACCGGGCTTGGATGGACGCCCGCGGCAACCAGTCCGGCGATGTGCGCCATGTCGACAAACAGGTACGCGCCAACCTCCCGGGCGATTTCCGCCATGCGCTTGAAGTCAATGACCCGTGAGTAAGCGCTGGCGCCGCAGGTGATGAGCGCCGGCTTGGTCTCGCGCGCCAATGCGGCAAGGTGGTCGTAGTCGATGCGCTCGTCGCTCTCGCTGACGCCGTAGTGGGTGACGTCATAAAACCTGCCGGAGAAGTTGGCCTTGTGGCCGTGGGTCAGGTGGCCACCGTGGGAGAGATCCATGGTGAGGATCCGGTCGCCAATCTTGAGGACGGAGAAATAAACGGCGGTGTTGGCCTGCGAGCCGGAGTGCGGCTGGACGTTGGCGTGGTCTGCGCCGAAGAGCTTCTTGGCGCGGTCGATGGCCAACTGTTCGATGACGTCGACGTTCTCGCAACCGCCGTACCAGCGGCGGCCGGGGTAGCCCTCCGCGTACTTGTTGGTCAGGACCGACCCTTGGGCTTCCATGACCGCGCCGCTGGCGAAGTTTTCCGAGGCGATGAGCTCAATGTTGTGGCGCTGGCGGCCCTCCTCGTTGCGGATGGCGTCGAAGATCTCCGGGTCGGTCACCGCCAGGCGGCTGCCCGAAGCCTTGCACAGGCGCTGCTCGTGGCGGCCGCCCTCAAACTCGGTGGCCAGGAAAACATCGGCCATCTGCTTGGCCAGCTCCGCGTCCACGACGTTGGCGGCGAGCGACAAGACATTGCTGTCATTGTGCTGGCGGGTGACGCGGGCCTCCTCGACGGTGCGCACGTTGGCGGCGCGGACATCGCGGTGGCGGTTGGCGGCAATCGACATTCCGACGCCCGAGCGGCAAACGAGAATACCGAAGTCCACCGTGCCATCGGCGACCGGATAGGCCACCTCGTCAGCGAAATCCGAGTAGTCCACCGAGGCTCCGCCGTGGGTCCCAAGGTCCCTCACATCGTGGCCTGAAGCCCGCAGATGGGCGACGAGCGCGTCTTTGACTTCAACTCCGCCGTGGTCGGCGCCGAGGGCGATTCGAAATGTGCTCTTGCTCATCTGGCTGATGGAAAACTCCCAAGTGGCTGGGGACGCACCGGATTTGCCTGCCGCGCCGGAAAATTGCAACGCCGTTTCGAACTTTTGCACACCCGGGGCGGTCATGCGGGGGCAATGCCGGCGCCAGCGGAGCCGCGGAGGCCTACTCGGCCTGAAAAGTCTGGTCAATAAAGGCAATGATGCCGGGAATGGCGATCTCGAGCACCTCGGCGACCTCGCGGTAGGCGCGGCGGCCCATGCCGATCGGGTCCGGCACATCGGCGCCGACGCCGTGGCCCGGGATGTCGGCGAATTCGGTGACCAGGTAGAACTTGTCGGCAAGATCGGGATACTGGTCCTCAAGGGCCTGCAGGTGGCCATGGGTCATCGCAAACACATGGGTGGCGTGCTCAAGGAGCGCGCGCTCTACCGGTCGGCTGGTGAACTCGGCAGTGGCAATGCCATGCTGCTTGAGGATCGCCGCACTCTCAGGGCTCATCCGCTGGCCGGCGCAGGCAGCCACTCCGGCGGAGGAAACCTCGTAGTCAGTCCGCTTGGTCAGAAGCGCGCGGCACAGCCCTTCAGCCATGGGGCTGCGGCAGGTGTTGCCGGTGCAGACAAACAGAACCCTTTTTTTGGCGGACATGGATGGAAAGCGTATGCCGTCGCGCCGCCGCCAAGTCAAACGGCAATCCAGCAGAGGGATTTTCAGCCGCCGCGGCGCAATTAGTTGCAGGACGCCCGGATGGGCTTAATTTCTGGCATATTTCATGAACGAAGCCCATCAAATCGGCATCGTCCTGCGCGGTGCCAGGGAGGAGCGGGGACTTTCCATTGCGGATGTCACCCATCTAACCCGGATTCAAGCGACTATCATCAAGGCGCTGGAGGAAGGCGACTACGCCAGTTTCTCCAGCTTGGCCTATGCCAAAGGCTTCCTGCAGCAATACAGCGGATTCCTCAAGGTTGACGCGCACGAGGCGCTTGCCGCGTTTGCCTCGCCCGACCCGCTTTTCAATCTGGAGGCCTACGAGTACCTTAAACCGCATAGCGAGCGGGTGCGCTCCAAACCGCAACCCGTGCCCGAGCCCGAACCGGAAGTCCCCCAGGGGCCTGGGATCGCCGCGATGAGCCTGCAGGCGGTGGCGCTGATCCTGATCACCGCAGTGATCGTCGGCGCCGTCATCTACACGGTGAAAACCATCGAGAACCGCGGCACGCCGAGCGCCTTTGCCGCTCTTTTGGCCCTCCAGCGCTCCGCGGCGCAAGCCACCGCCCCAGCTTCTTCCCCTGGCGCTCCTCCGTCAGCGGGCGTTGACGCGGGCGACCCACCGAACGGCCCCAGCGAGTTTGTCGGCAATGTCGCCCCGCGGGCCATCATTGTCCGTGAGCCGTAGGGAAAACCGCTGGCCCACAATCCCCCATCCGGCGCTACCCATGCAGCCGCTTCCAATCGATGATCTCGCGTAAAAAGGGTCCCAGATAGCGCTCGGCCTTCGCTTCGCCGATGCCATGAACCCCGCGGCCCGCTTCCTCGGTCGTCGGGCGCAGGCGCGCGAGGCACTCCAAGGTCTTGTTAGGGAAAACCACATAGGGCGGAACGCCTTCGGCCTTGGCAAGGCGGGAGCGGACATCTTTGAGGCGCGAGAACAGGCCCTCGTCAAAGCCGGCGTCCGCCAACCGAATCGAGGCGGCACCGGGGGCGTGTGACTCTGGCCAAACGATTTGGTAGGCGAGGTCACCGCGCATGACGCGCTCGCCACGGTCGGTGAGGGTGACGAGCGGGTATTCCCCCTTTTGGGTGAAGATCAGGCCGGCGTCGTGGAGGCTGCGGAAGAGGCCGTTGATATAGGCGGTTGGCTGATCGGCGAGGATGCCGTAGGTCGTCAGGCGGTCCAGGCCGGTGGTGGTGATCTCCTTGGCGCGGCTGCCGGTGAGCATCTGGACAATCCGTGCGCGGCCAAACTTCCCCTCCCAACCGGTGGCATGCCGCACGCTCATCCGGGCGACGCCGCTGAGGGCCTTGCGCACAAGGAGTTCCTCACCGCCGCGGGGCGGCCGGGCGGCGCCGTTGTCGGCCGCGGTGCAGACATCGCAAAGCCCGCATGGCTCGCCGCCGGCCTCGCCAAAGTAATCGAGGATCCACTGCTGGCGGCAGACCCGGGCGTAGCAAAGCTCAACCATGGACTTGAGCTTGTCGCGATCACGGCGCTCCTTTTCCTCGATGGCTTTTTGATCCATTTCGAGATCGCGGGAAAGGACCTCGGGGCGCTTCAGGCGGGTCCCCTTGCCACGCTGACCGGCAACGTCGAAGCGCTCGATCATGCCAGCGCGGGCCAAGGTGGCCAGGGCGCTGCCGATGGCCATGCTGTTGCGCAGGCCAATCCCCTCGGCCATCTCCTCAAGCGTCCGGTGGACCTCATGGCTGGAATCCGCGGCACTGAGCAAATATTGATAGAGGTCGCGGATGGCGGGGACGCCGGGATTGGCGCCATCGATGAAGAACTCCTGAGTCCGGGTGTCGGCGTAGTTGAAAAACAACTCGCAGGCAGCGCTCTCTCCATCGCGGCCGGCGCGGCCAGCCTCCTGGTAATACGCTTCCACGCTGCCAGGGAGCTCAAAGTGAATGACAAAGCGCACATCCGAGCGGTCAATCCCCATGCCAAACGCATTGGTGGCGACAGCCACGTCGGCCTCCTTGCGGATGAAGATGTTCTGGGCGCGCTCGCGCTCCGCGTCGTTCATCCCGCCGTGGTAGGCGACGATCTTCATCCCCCAGTCGTGAAGCGTCTCGGCGACCTCCTCGACGCGCTTGCGCGTCGAGCAATAGATGATCCCGGTCCGGTGCTCGCGCACAATCTGCTTCAGGCGGGCGTATTTCTGGGTCTGCTTGTCGACCGCCGTGATGGTCAGCGACAGGTTGGGCCGGGCGAATCCGCTGACGATGTCAAATGCGTCGCGCAGCGCCAGAACGGCATGGATGTCGGCGCGCACTACCGGGGTGGCCGTGGCGGTAAGGGCAACGCACTGGGGCTGGCCAAGCGTCCGGATCACCTTGCCGAGGCGCATGTAGTCGGGCCGGAAGTCATGCCCCCACTGGCTTAGACAGTGGGCCTCATCAATGGCGACGAGGCTGATTTTGACCTCGCGCAAGACCTCCATGAAGCTGTCCGCGCGGAACCGCTCCGGGGACACATAGACGAGCTTGTAGCGACCGGCGCGCATGGCGTCGAGGCGCTCCTTTTGCTCCGGCCAGCTAAGCGTGGAGTTGATCATGGTGGCCGGCATCCCACGGGCCACCAAGGCGTCCACCTGGTCCTTCATCAGGGCAATGAGCGGGCTGACAACCAAGGTCACGCCGTCGAGGCAAAGCGCGGGAAGTTGATAGCAAAGGGACTTGCCACCGCCGGTGGGCATCACCACCAAGCCGTCGCGGCCGGAGAGAATCTCGCTGACAACCTCTTCCTGACCGTCGAGGAAGCGATCGAAGCCAAAATGCTCCTTGAGCGCCTGCTGCGCCGCGGAAGTGCCGTTCATGCGCGAAGATAGAGGCGCTGGACGGCGGGCGAGAAGAACAATGTCACACGCGATGCCATCCACCCGGGAAATTCGTCGGATTTCTCATTTGGCATTCCGCGCCAATCTTTGCAGAATCCGTCCATGCCACGAGTCACCATCGCCGTCCCCGGGGCCGTCCCGCAACCGTATCGTTTCTCCGTGGAACGGCAAAAGATCCGCCTTGGCCGCGACGCCGACAATGACATCGTCATCGACTGCCCTTCAATTTCCCACCACCACGCGGAAATCACTCGCAGCAGCGGCGGCTACGTCCTGCGCGACTTGGACTCAACCAACGGTCTGAAGTTTAACGATGCGCGAATCAAGACCCTCGACCTCGCGGAGATCGGCCGGATCCGCCTGGGCGACGTCGAACTGAACTTCGAGCTTTCCAGCGAGGAGGCCGCCGCCATCGACGCGGAAACCCCGAAACTGCCGAAACTGCCATCAATGGCCACCGATGAGCCAGTTGAGGCCCCCGCAGCGATTGTTCCAGAGGCCGAGGCTGAGTCACCGAGAAGAAAGCGCCGCCAGCCAGGGGCCGCCGAAAAAGCAAAGCTGAGCCCAGCGGCACTTGCGGTCCTCGTCGCCATCGCGGTCGTCGCCTTGTTCGTTGGCGCCAACATGCGCCATTATAACCTGCGCGGAGAGACCTTGGTGGGGAAACTCTTTTCCAAGGCCAAGCCGGCCAGCCAGGCGCCGACGCCCGCCGCGCCGGCAACTCAAGGCGCTCCGCAGTAGGCGCTTATTTTCCTTTCGTCTGGCCGTTGCCGCGCAACCGGTACTGGTACGAGGTCAGCTCGCGCAGCGCCATGGGGCCCCGGGCATGCAGCTTGTCGGTGGAGATGCCGATCTCGGCGCCAAACCCGAACTCCTCGCCATCGGCAAAGCGAGTCGAGACGTTGTGGAACACGCAGGCAGAGTCCACCTCGCGCATGAAGCGCTCAGCAGCAATCTCATCAGCCGTAACGATGGCGTCCGTATGGTGAGACCCATACTCGTTGATGTGGGCCACGGCAGCCTCCAGAGAATCGACCACCTTGATGGCCAAGATGAGGTCAAGGTATTCGGTCCGCCAATCCTCCTCGCTGGCCGGCTTGGCCGCTGCGCCGAGAATCTCCACCGTGCGGGCATCCCCTCGGAGTTCAACGTGCTTGGAGGCAAGTCTTGCTGCGATCGCCGGGAGGAGCTGCGGAGCAACCTCGGCATGCACAAGCAAGGTTTCCAAAGCATTGCAGACGCCAGGCTTCTGGGTCTTGGAATCCACCACCAGGGCGGCCGCCATCTCGCCATCGGCCTCGGCATCAATGAACATGTGGCAAATCCCGTCGTAGTGCTTGATGACCGGCATGCGCGCCAAAGCCACGACGGTTTCAATCAAGCCTTTGCCACCGCGCGGAATGATCAGATCGAGGTACTTGTCCATTCCCGCCAGGGCCGCCACGCTTTCTCGGTCGGTGAAGGGAATGAGCTGGATGGCGTGCTCGGGTAGCCCGGCCGCCTCGCCGCCGGCTTGCAGCGCGGCAGCAATAGCCATGTTGGAATGAATCGCCTCCGAGCCGCCACGAAGAATCGTGGCATTTCCCGACTTCAAGCAAAGCACTGAGGCATCGCTTGTTACATTTGGGCGGCTCTCGTAGATGATGCCAATGACGCCAATCGGCACGCGCACTTGCTCAATCCGGATACCATTGGGCCGCTCCCATGCGTCGAGCACGTCACCCACCGGGTCCTTGAGCGTGGCCACTTGCTCGATTCCTAGGGCGATGGCTTCCAGCCGCGGAGCGTCAAGACGCAGCCGGTCAAGCATGGCAGGCGCCAGTCCTTTGTCTGCGGCAGCTTGCAAGTCGCGGGCATTGGCAGCAATCACCGTGGCCGCCGCGCCGCGCAACCCGTCGGCCATGCCGCGCAGGATCGCGTTTTTCTGCGCGGCAGAAAGTTGCGCCAGCCGGTGGGCAGCGGCACGCGCCTGCGCACCCATCGCCAGAACCGCTTGGTGGACTTGTTCCTTGGTCATCTGGCGCCTTGTGTAGCGCCCGCCACCGCGCCGCGCACCTCAAAAAATCATCGGCCTAGGGCGGGCGGCTGCGCCAACGGCGTATTCACCGGAGGAACCGCCACCGTCGAGGGTGCTTTGGGCGACTGGTCGGCAAACCAAGCCGCCAGCCCCATGAAGATCAACCCCACACTCCCGAGATAGGCTGCAGTGAACAGCGTAGACATCATGCTGATAAAAGGCGTGACGGCCAGCAACACGATGACCAAGGCACTCGGCTGAATCTCATACTGGTGAACCACCAAACGGATGCGCGAGCGAGCCAGCGCCAGACCAAGAGCCACATAACACCAAACCACCCCAAGAACGTTCACATGATACCAGACACCGCAGCCGTCCCGAGTCAGCGCCGCCGCCGCCAAAGGAACACTCCCGCCCAATGCGAGTGAGCCTAAAAACGCCACAAACACCCCAATGCGCGCCGGCATCGAGCGAAACGCAGATGCCCCCAAGGCCCCCGCACACATGATCCCGGAGGCCAGGACCACGGTCAATCCGGCTGCTAGGTTGCGCCACACATCCATCCCGCCAACCATGTAACGCACAATCCCGTACGGCACCAGCGAGCCAAGCGTGAGCAGGCACAGCCCCCACAGCGAGTAAAACTTCCCCAACACCACGCCCCAGCGCGTCAGCGGAGTCATCAACAACAACTCGTAGTTCCCCTCGTCCATCTCCTGGCCCATCAGCACCAGCCCACCCATGGGCATCAACACCAGACACATCAAACCAACCACCCCCCAAAACGGACCGCTGAACTGGTCGCTCCCCGGGATCAGCAGCAACACGTTGAGCACTCCCGAGAACTTCGTGTAAACCGCCGCCTCGCCGGTACTGAACTCCACCACCATGGCCAACACCGCCAACGCCTGCACCAACAAAAACGGCCAGACAAACATCCGGCGCCGCAACCCCTGACGCAGCTCCTTGACCGTCATGGGCCCTAGGCGGTCCATCGCCTTCTCCCAGCTCCATTTCCAGCCACCCATGGCCGATAACATAGGCGCTTTGAGCGATCTGTTAAGCGGATTGTCGCGCTGGATTTTGCATTTCATCGGCGCTTCCCGCGCAATCTGCACCCCCAGCGCCGCTCATCCTGTGCCCCCCGAGCCACAAGCCCTTGGTGGCCCACACGCGCCGCCGGCGGCATGACTCATGCTCGAACCCTTGGCCATGCAACCGTTCAACACCAAAAACTGCGCCAACGCTCCGATGCCTTCACCCGAGGAAATCACCCAGCACGAACACGCCGCAAGCTTCATCATGGAACTGCGCCGCCGCGGCGTCCCCTGCCACGTTGAAAAACATTCCGGCGCCGCCGGCGAGCATGTCGATGTCGTTGTCGACCAAAACCACCTCCTTGCCGACCCCGCCACCGACACCGGCCAATGAAAGACCGGCCAATGAAGGCCCCGGCTACCGGACTGAACCGGCTGCTGGACTGGGCCCGGCTAAAAAGGCCCGGCTAAAAAGGCCCGGCTAAAAAGGCCCGGCTAAAAAGGGCCCGCCTGAAAAAAGTTGGGACTGAAAAGGCCCGACTGAAGGCGATTCGTCCGATCCGTTGCCTCAGGCAAGGCCGCGGCAAGTGTTGGCGCATTCGTCACAGGCTTTGGCGCAGGCCTGGCAGGCCTCGTCATCTTGATCATCGCACTCCTCGCGGCACCAAGAACAGATGTCAGCACATAGCCGCGCAACCTTGACGGCCATCGGGCTGTCAGCAGCCAATGACTTGATGGTCAGGATGCACGCATCCTCGCACTCGCGGCAGCACAAAGGGCAGTCATTGGTCGACGCCTTGGCGGCCATCGAGGCGATCGCCTCGCCGCAAGCGATCATACAGATCTGGCAGGCTTCGATGGCCTCATCGTGGGTGGTCATGATTTTGGATTGGGAAGGAGTAGCCATGGCTGGCTGCTCCAACGCAGTGGCTGTGCCAGCTCCGAGCGCGCCATGGGCTGCCTTGGCTTGCAGATTGTTGCGCCCCAGCCACGCGGGCCAGCGGGCCACCACGGCGCAATTTGGCGTGCGAATCGCACCCGCGCGCGCCGCGCCCGCAGCGTTCTGCAACCAGCGCCGCGCGGCGGTGCAAAACGCAAGCGGCAACCAACCGCCGCGGGGATTTCTGCACGGGGATCTTCGGGGACGGCCGAGGGG
>JBILQA010000043.1:0-13381 GCA_044373535.1 Akkermansiaceae bacterium
CAGCAGCGGCCCCACAACCTCTCCCAACAGATGGTTGGCCGTGCTCTTCCACGCGACGACCACCAGATCAACCGGACCGATCTCCGCCGAACTGCCGAACGCGTTTACTCCCGTTAGCTCAAAATCCCCATCGATACTCTCAACCTCCCAGCCACCCTCGCGCACCGCCGCCAGATCGCCGCGCAGCAAGAATGCGACGTCCTCCCCAGCCTGCGCCAAGCGCGCCCCATAGTAGCCGCCGACCGCTCCCGCGCCCACCACCGCAATCCGAAATGGAGAAGTTCCTGCCATCATTTTGCGCACCTTCAAAAGATTCCGAAAACAACCGTTAGCTGAAACCTCACCGCAGCGTGGCGCCCATTCCCAACATTCTCACAGACCCCGGTAGATTCCCGCCAACCGCTTGGCCGTCGCCACCGTGTTGCGGTGGATTTTGGCGGTGAACTCCGGCTGGCGGTTGGATCCGCCACCGTAGAGCACCGCCACCGGAATCCGGTTGCGCAGCAGGGCCCCAAGGAGGACCTCGTCGCGCGTCTGCATGTCCTTGAGCGAGAGAAACATCTCGCCAAAGTGGTCGTTCCGGTGGTTGTCCGCCCCGGAGACCCAAATGACCAGATCGGGCGCAAACACCTCCAGCGCCGCCGCCAAGCTCGCAAACAACTGGCCCAAATACATCTCCCCCTCAACGTAGCGCACCGTCTCGACATCCATCGACCCGCTTACCTTGCTGGCCACCTTTGGCCCAACATGGATCGAGTAGGTGAAGATGTCAGGGTCGTTCTCCAAAATCGCGTTAGTGCCGTTGCCTTGGTGGGCGGCCGTGTCGACTACCATCACCTTGATCCCCGGGCGCTTCATTTTCAGGTCCAACACCGCGATGGCCACGTCGTTGAACACGCAGTAACCCTCGCCGTGGCCGCGAAACGCGTGGTGCATTCCTCCGGCCAAACATACCGCCACGCCCTCCTCCAAGGCCGCGTGGCAGGCCAAGCGCGTCGCCTCCGCCTCAATCGCGCTGCGGGTGTAGAGTTTGGTGGTTACCGGCAGGCCCAACAAAATCTGTTCTTTCCGGTCGAGCTTCCCCGAATAGATCTTCTGCAGGTACGCGGGATCGTGGACGCGCTTGAGCACATGGGCATCGGCCGCGCGCACTTCAACGATCTCCTCCCCGCGCAGGACCCCGCCTTCCACCAGCATGTCCTTGGCAATCCGGAATTTATCCATCGGGAAGCGGTGCCCTGGCGGCAGCTCAAGCTCCAAGTCCGACGAGTAAAAACAACGCATGCCCGAACCAACCACAGACACGCCGCAAAAGTAACGCCTGAAAATCCCCCCAGCTTCCATGCTGCGCCCGCCGCTTGTGAAAAGTTTCACAAGCAGCCCCTTTGCCTCTGCTAGATTCTGTTGTAGCGTGCAGCCCATGACCGCCGATGCCCCTGCGCCACGCGCCTCCCCGCGCCACGTCCTCATTCTGGGAGCGGGCTTTGCGGGCTTGGAGTGCGCCCGGCGCCTGGCCAACGACCGGCGCTTTGCCGTCACCTTGGTAGACCGCACCAACCATCACCTGTTCCAGCCGCTCCTCTATCAGGTAGCCACCGCCTCGCTGGCCGGCCCGGACATCGCCCGCTCGATCCGCCAGATCCTCGCCGGCGCGCGCAATGTGACGGTTCTCATGGATGAGATCGTCTCGCTGCACCCTGACGAGCACTTTGCCCTCGGTCTCTCCGGCCACCGCTTCACCTACGATTACCTGGTGCTCGCCGTGGGCGCCCGCACGAGCTTCTTTGGCAACGACAAGTGGGAGCAAAACACCCTCGGCCTCAAAACCTTGGCCGATGCCCAAGCAATCCGTCGCCAGGTCCTGTCCAACCTCGAGCGCGCCGAGCTCAGCGACGACCCCGACGAGCAGCGCAAGCTCATGACCATCGTCATCGTCGGCGGCGGCCCCACCGGCGTCGAACTCACCGGCGCGTTTGTCGACCTCATCTATCGCTCGCTGCGCACCAACTTCCGCCGCATCAACACCCGCAAGCTACGCGTCATCCTCATCGAAGGCAGCGAGCGGATCCTCGAACCCTACGACACAAGCCAGTCCGAATACGCCCGCCAGCGCCTCCTGAAGATCGGCGCGGAGATCCTAACAAGCACGCGCGTCGTCGATGTCCTGCCGCAGAAGGTCCTCCTCAACACCGGCGAGGCGATCGATGCGGCCGCCATCATCTGGGCCGCCGGCGTGCGCGCCAACTCGCTCACCGCCGATCTCGGCGTCGAGCGCAACCGCGCAGGCAACGTCACGCCCGCGCTTGACCTCTCACTGCCCGGCCACCCGGAGATTTTCGTCACCGGCGACATCGTCAGCATGGAAGACGCCGCCGGTGTCCATGTCCCCGGCTTGGCCCCGGCGGCGACCCAGATGGGCAAGCACGTCGCGTTGCTGCTCAAGGAGGAACTCCGGCTCGAAGGCACCCGCTTTGCCGCCCAGAAGCTCAGCCTGCGGCCAAAGTTCACCTACTTCGACAAGGGCACCATGGCCATCATCGGCAAAAACCACGCCGTCATGCAGGCCGGCCGCCTCAAGGCCCGCGGGTTCATCGCCTGGCTCGCATGGCTCTTCATCCACATCCTCCTGCTCATCGGCTTCCGCAACAAGATCGCCGTGCTCCTCGGCTGGGCCTATGCCTACGTGCGCAACAACCCGGAGGCGCGCATCATCGTCAATCCACCCACTGCCTTTCCCCCGCCAAGCCCAACTTCCCCCGCCGGCCCAACCGTTTCCTAACAACCCAAGGAATTGTTGAAACATCTCCGCCGCCGGGCGCGTTAGAGCACCCCTCCCAGAATTCCACTGATGAAGATCCAACCCACCCTCCTCGCTGCCACTGTCTTTGCCCTCGGCGCCGGTTTCATGATCGGCAAGAACGCCACTCCGCAACCCGCCGGCCCATCCAGCCGGGCCGCCACCGCGGCCCAGCCACGCTCGGCGCGCACCGCGCTACCCTCCTCTTCAGCCACCACCGCTGCGGGCGGCCGCACTGAGCGCTCGCGCGCCACGACCACCACCGCGCCCTCCTCGGGTCCTGCCAGCAAACCCGACAAAATCGCGTCCATCATTGAAAGTCAGGACCCTGTGGATCGCACCGCGGCCTGGGTCAGCTATGTTAAAAACCTCAACCCCGCGGACTTCCCCGCCGCCGTCGCCGCCTTCCGCTCCGTCGGCATCACCGAGCAGCGCATGAGTGAGTACGAACTACTCATGAGCGCCTGGGCCAAGGCCGACCCGGTCGCCGGCCTGGACTTCATCACCCAGCAAACCAGCGCTCCCTTCGCGCCCCAGACCATCCTCGCCACCTGGTCGACCACCGACCCCGAGGCGGCCCTCGGCTGGGCCCAGCAAAACCACAAGTCCGACAATGCTAACCCCTACCTTGTTGGCGTCATCCGCGGCATCGCCGACCAGGACCTCAACCGCGCGGCGGAACTCGCCGCGTCCCTGCCACAAAGCCGCGAGCGCTACCAGGGAATCGAGGCGCTCATGCCGTCGCTCTTCAAGGACGGTCCGGATGCCGCCAAACACTGGGCCGAGGGACTCACCGACCCCGACTTCAAGGCCCTGGCCGTGCGACTCATCGCCCACCGCCTCGCCCAGAGCGACCCGCAAGGGACCACCTTGTGGATCGACCAACAGAACCTCGAGCCGCGCCGCGAGCGCCGCATGCGCTAAGCGCGCCGGCGCCGCAGCGCAGGCTTTGCGCCGAGCTCTCGATCGTCTATCACTTTCGGCATGCCGAACCGCTTCTACCGGGACTTCGACACCCAGCGCGCCTCGGGCCGCACCGATGAGGGCGACTATCGCTCGCCGTTCCAGATCGATCGGGACCGCGTCCTGCACACCCCGGCGTTCCGGCGCATGCAGAGCAAGACCCAGGTGTTCTGGAGCGGCGAGTACGATTTCTATCGCACCCGCCTGACCCACTCCCTTGAGGTTGCCCAGATCGGCCGCTCGATCTGCCACTGGCTGCGCAGCTCCAGCGGCCTGCTAGAGGATGACTTCTTCATCGACGCCGACCTCGTCGAGGCGGTCTGCCTGTCGCATGACCTTGGGCACCCGCCGTTTGGCCATGCCGGCGAGCGCACGCTCAACCACCTGCTGCGTGACTGCGGCGGCTTTGAGGGCAACGCCCAAACGCTGCGCCTGCTCACCGAGCGGATCTTCTCCACCAAGCGCCAGGGGATGGACCCGACGCGCGCCTTCCTGGACGGCGTGCTCAAGTACAAGACCCTCTGGCTTGAACGCAAAGCCGCGGACTCCGGGACCCCGCCCGAGCACCACTTCATCTATGACCAGCAACACGGGTTCCTCGACTGGGCCATGGGCGGCCACGACTTCCCGCCCGAACTGACCCCGGGGAAAGCCCGCGACTCGTTCAAATCCATCGAGTGCCAAATCATGGACTGGGCCGACGACACGGCCTATTCCCTCAACGATCTTGCCGACAGCGTGCGCGCCGGCTTCCTCAACACCGAGCGCATCGAACGCTGGGCCGCCAAACGCGGCGAATCCGTCGCCCCGGACCAGCCGCTTGGCCAACTTCTCGACGCCATCCGTATGCGCAAGGTCGATCCCTTCCTCGGCCGCCGCATCGGCACCTACATCCGCGCCGCACGCCTGCTCACCGACGTGAACTTCCTCAGCGCGGAAACCAACCGCTACCGCTTCCGACTTGTGGTGGATCCCGCCATTCTTGCCGAGTGCAAGCTCTTCAAAGCACTCGCCTTTGAGGTCGTCTTCCTCTCCCCACAGCTCAAGCAGCTCGAACACAAGGGCAGCTTCATGCTGCGCCGCCTCTGGGACGTCCTCGCCGCCCGCTACGTCACCTCGTCGTCCATCGATGGCCAAGACTTCCAACTCCTTCCCGAGGACACCGCCGCCGAACTCGCCGCCACCCCGAACGAAAATGACCGCGCGCGCCTCATCTGCGACTTCCTCGCCGACCTCACCGACGGCTCGGCCGCTAGAACCTATCAGCGGTTGTTTGTCCCGGACTTCGGCTCAATCGGCGACCTTGTCGGTTAGGGCGGCTCCCCAACGCGCCCCTACCAGGTCGCGTTGACCCCGCGGGTGTCGATGTGGGTGAAGCTCGGATAGTGGCCAACGCCGCCGTGAAAGCGCCCGATGGCGCGCAGGCGCGTGGCGGCGGCGGCCACCGTTGTTGGACCCGCGCCGAACCGCACGTCGATCGCGTTGTTGCGCATGTGATAGCTGCCGCACGCCGCTCCCGGACACTTCGAGTTATAACGCGGCGTGCGGTACACCGAGACCACCTCACGCACCGGTTGGCCAAGCTCCGCGGCCACCAGGTCGACGGCCTTGAGCGTTGGCCCGATGTTTCTCCACATGCTCTGCGGCGGCAGCGCGTTCCAGACGCCACCGCGGCACTTCGCGTGCGACTCGAGGATCTGACCAACCGAAATCCGCGTCAGCTGCAGACTCCGCAGATATTCGCAATACGCTGCCAAGTTCGCCCCCTGGCTCAGGCGCCAACCGCTGGGCAGCTCAACATCGAAAATCCCCGCCGACGCCCGCGGTGCCAACCACAGTCCTCCAGCGCAACCAGCCAGCAGGCCCAAAAACCCGCGCCGCGCCAAGACACCCTTGCCTGCCAGAGCGCCAGCTTGCCGTTCTTGCCCCGGCTCGGGCGCCCCCCGGGCTAACAACTTAACGACCGATCCCGCGCGGGCAGCGGCGGACGACGACTTTTCTGCAGATGGCAATCCTAGAGATTGAAGGTTCATGGGAGGGGGCGGTTAGAATCGTCTGCAGGCTTCCAGTCTGCAGGAAATCCAGCTCCTTCGCGTCGATGGGCACTCCGACGCCAATTCACCGAAAAATTCCCCGCCACAAAGCTCACTGCCGCCACCCCAGGCAAATAGAAATCCCATCTATCGCTAACCGGATCACCTTGGCCATTAGCCACACCCTCGCGCCCAACGGCTTACAAACCCCTCCCAGCGGCCGTCCGCCAACGCCGCCGCAGCGGGCGAATCCGCCGCATCTCCCGCTGGACACCTTGCGCGCGGCAACGCACAATAGCACCTTCACATGCGCATTTCCGACCGCTACATAGGCCGCCAAGTGCTTTTCGGCACGGTCTACTCGGTGGTGGCCCTGAGCCTGATCTTCGTTCTGGGGACGATTTTCCAGCGGGTTGAAGCCATCTTCACCGACCAGCCGGCGCCGCTGGACCTGGTTGGCCGCTTTATTCTGAGCATCTTGCCCTTCTCCCTGACCTTCACCATCCCGTGGGGGTTTCTCGCCGCGGTGCTTCTGGTTTTCGGCCGCCTCTCGTCGGAAAACGAGCTCGTTGGCATGCGCATGGCCGGCATCAGCCTGCAGCGCCTCGCCCTGCCGGTCTTTGTCGTCGCCGCAGTCCTCTCCGGCTTGTGCTTTTACCTCAATGTCGCCGTGGCACCCCATGCCAAGGCCAGTGGATCGGAAATCCTCTACGAAACCATCCGCAAAAACCCCCAGGCACTCCTCAACCCGCGCGCCGTCCAGAGCCAGTTCAAAAACCAAAAGGTCTTCGTCGAAAACAAGGACAACGACATCCTCAAGGGCTTCCACCTCTATCAGGTTCCTCCGGACGCCTCCGCCGCCGACGCTCCTCCCCCGTCCTACGTTCATGCCGGCGAGGTGGCCCTCGTCGTCGACCAGAAAAAGCAGGAGCTGCGGCTAACATTAAAGGACGCCTATCTGGAAACATGGAACAAGGATGGCAGCGTTGAAATGGCTCTCATGCGCGAGGCCGAGCCGTGGTTGTTTGATTTCTCGCGCAGCGCGCGCAAAAAGGAGCGTGCCAGCCAGATGGACAACGCCGAGATCCGCGCCGCCTTGGGTGCTGTCGACTCAAACCTGACGCCACAACGCCGCGCCGACTTGCGCGCCCAAATCAGCCAGCGCTACGCCTTCTCGTTCGCCTGCCTAGCCCTCGCCTGCGTCGGCGTGCCGCTTGGTATCAGCGCGCGGCGCAAGGACACCTCAAGCGGTCTGGCCATCAGCATGGCCATGGGCGCGGGCTATTTCCTCTTCACCATCCTTGCCGATGAGTTCCGCGGCGCGCTCGGCGCCACGGCCGACATCTTCCTCTGGATGCCTAACATCCTCTGCGTCGCCACCGGATACATCCTGCTGCGGCGCTCACGTTTCAAATAACCGCCCACTTTCCATGCGACTCCCATGAAAAGATCCCGCCATCCCGTTAGGCGGGCCATGCGTGATGTCCGCGCGTTCTTTGCCGAGGGGCGCATCGAGCTCTTCCCAGCCATCGATTCGCTGCGCCGCTACAATGGCGGGAAATTCCAGAGCGACACCAAGGCGGCACTCAGTGTTGCCCTCTTGAGCCTGCCGCAGGGCATGGCGTTTGCCGCCATCGCTGGGCTGCCGATCATTTTCGGTATTCTGTGTGCCGCCGTCGCGGCGATCGTCGCGCCGCTCTTTGCCGGCTCGCGCCACACGATCCTCGGACCAACCAACGCGACGGCCTTCATGCTTTTCAGCTTCTTTGCCGCCAATCCGGACCTCGCCACGCGCAAGCCCGAGTTGGTGCCTCTGCTCGTCCTGATGGTCGGCGTCATCTGCATGGTCGGTGCCCTGTTGAAGGTTGCCGACCTCCTCCAGTATGTTAGCCGCTCGGTCCTCGTCGGCTACATCACCGGCGCGGCGCTGCTCATCATCGCAAGCCAAATGCGCCACGTTGCCGGTGTCGAGGGCTCAGTCAAGGAGGGCCGCACGTTTGTCAGCCTGGTCTTCAACCTCATCGAGGCGCTGCCAGCGACGCGCTGGCCGCCCTTGCTGTTATCCGCGGTCACCATGGGCGCCTACTTCCTGGTGCGCCACTATTGGCCGCGGCTTCCAAGCTTCGCCCTGACGCTGCTTTTCAGCGTGGCAATTGCCGCCTCGATGCGCTGGCTGCTGCCCGCGGCGGAATCATCCAGCCTGACCTACTTCGCCAGCTTCGGCTTTGATGCGTTCCGCGTGCGCCTGCCTGACTTCTCCAGTGTTAGCTTGTTCGACGACCTCGCCGCGCTCAGTGCGGTAGCCATGGCCATCGGCTTCCTTGCCTCGCTGGAGAATTCCGTCATGTCCAAGACCTTGGCCTCGCGCAGCGGCGAGCGTGTCGGCGGCAACCAAGACATGTTCGCCGTCGGCCTGGCTAACATTGCCTGCGCCCTCACCGGCGGCATGCCCGCCTCCGGCTCATTGACCCGCTCGACGCTCAACTTCGAGGCCGGCGCGCGCACCCGCTTCGCCTCACTGTATGCCGGATTCTACTGCCTGCTTGGCGCGGTGCTCCTCGCTTGGCTGCCGCGCGTCGGCTATCCGGTCCTTGAGTTGCTGCCACAGGCAGGGCTCTCCGCTCTGGTCATTGCCCTGGGCGTCTCGCTCATCAACCCGAGAAACATCCGCATCTGCCTGCGCTCCACTGGCGACGATGCCGCGGTGCTGGTTCTAACCTTCCTGGCCACCCTGCTGGCCCCACTCCACGTGGCTATCTTCATCGGCGTGACGCTCTCCATCACCCTGTTCCTGCGCAAGGCGAGCAAACCCTACCTGGTGGAATACGAGTTCAGCTCCGAGGGCGAACTGCGCGAAAAGGCCGAAAACAGCCAGCGCCCCAACCCGGCCATCTCCATCGTCCACGTCGAGGGCGACCTGTTCTTTGGCGCCTCCGAGCTGTTCCGCACCCAGATCCAGCGCATCGTGGCCGACCCCAACCTCAAGGTCATCATCCTGCGCATGCGCAATGCCCGCCACCTCGATGCCACCAGCGTCATGGCCCTCCAAGACCTTATCCTCTTCATCCGCCGCGCACAGCGCCACATCCTCATCTCGGGCGCCCCACGCGAAATCTACCGCGTCCTGAAAAAATCCGGCGTGCTCGAAACCCTCCAGGACGGCTGCGAGCGCGACAAGGGCCAAAGCAACCTCTTCATGCACGCGCCGAGCAACCCTAACATCTCCACGCGCGACGCCCTGAAGCGCGCCCAACGACTGCTGGGCACGACCAAGGCCGACATCCGGATTTTCTACGATCCCAACAAGGAGAAGGAAAAGAGCTAGGGCCGGCTATTTTTCAACGCGGATGGCCGAGGCATTGATGACGACGGCCTCAGGCGCGGACGATTCCGCCACCTTGCCCGTGACAGTGAGCTTGGCGAGTTTGGCGAGGCCACCGGTGCCTTCCAGTTCGGCAGCCAGCACGCGGCCCTCCGGGGTGAGAATCTGCACGGTCACCGTGGCGCCAAGGATGTCTTCGCGGGTTTCACAGCAAACATCCCAAGGGGTCTCACACTGGTCGCCTGGCTTCAGGTTGCAGGCGCTTAATTCCGCCGGGTCGCCCAGGATGAAGGCTGCGCGCCCTTCCACGAATGGCTTTTCCGAGCCCATCACCACACCGGTTAGGGTCACCTCGTCACCCGGCTTGGCAGTTCCGTGGGCGGCCTTGATGCTTGTTGCCGCGGAGCCGACCGGGGCTGCTAGAATAGCGGCCACCAACGGATTGGTCACGGCGGCTGCCTTTGGCTTTTCACAGGACCCCAGCGCGACGATGCCGGCAAGGATAAGCAGATTGAGCTTGGACGTGTTCTTCATTGAATTTGGGTGTCAGGGTTTGTGGGTGAGGCTTTGATCGGCAAAGGAAAGGAATCCTAGGATGAGCGCAGGGCCACCGGCAGCGCCGGCTTGAGGCAGCGGATGGCGGGCGGCAGCGCGCCTAACAGCCCGAGGCCCGCGCCCGTGGCCACACCCGCCAGGGCGGCCGCCGGGCCCATCTCCATGGTGAAGGTGCCAATGGAAAACGGCACCATCTGGCCGTCGAGAAACATCATCGCCAGAATTGATCCTATCAGTGAGCCGGCTAGGCAGGCGAGCGTGCTCTCCTGGACCAAACTGACTAACAATGCAATGCGTCCAAATCCGATTGCTTGCAGGGTGGCCATCTCGCGCACCCGCGAGGCGAAGGCGGCATACAGCGTGTTGATGCCACCAAACAGGGCACCTGCCACAATGAGCCCCGCGGTGACCCAGGTCATCATCCGCAGCGGCTCGAAAAATGAACTCAGCTTTGCATAATAGTCGCTCTCACGCAGCGCGCTGAGCTCCAGGTCGAGTCGCTGTTTGGCAAACAGGTCGGCCTCGGCGAAGTCCGCCGGGTTGTCAAAGCGCAGCACCACGCACGAGACGGTCTCGCGCTTGGCTAACACCCGCAAGTCCCCCAAAGTCGCCCAAACCTCGCTCTCCAACACCGTGCCCGGTGCGGCAAAAATCCCCGCCACCCGCATTTTCTGCCCATCCAGAAGCACGCTCGCGCCCGGCGTCAGGTCCCCCTCGGCAAATCCCAGTTTCCGCCACGCCAGCCGCCCGATCATCACCTCGCCCGCACGCGGAAACCCCCCCTGCGCCAAGCGCACTTCCGGATGTACCCGCAGCGCCTGCGGCGTCACCCCACGAATCAAGGCCTGCCCGCGGCGACCGTCGCCCAACTGCAGGTAGCTCATGTAATGGATCTCCGTCGAGACCGCCCGCTGCCCAAGCACTTCGCCGACGCCAGCCACCGCCGCCTCGGCAATTCCAGCCGTGCGCTCCGCCACCTCGCTGCGCTGGATGCTCTCCTCGGACCCCGCACCCACCAGAATCGCATTGTGCTCAGAACCAGACGCCGACAGCACACGTTCCATTCCGCTGTTCATCGCGACGGCCGCCATGACTAACAGCACAACCAGCGCGCTCCCACCCACCGTCTGCGCCAGGCGGACTTTCGAGCGGAACAGGTTTCTAACAGCGTAGGAGAAAGGCAGCATGTTCAGTCGCGCAGGTTTTTGACAATGGGCCGGCTCATCGCCTGCCATGCGGGCCAAAGCGAGGCGAGCACGCCGAGGACCAGAGCGGCGGCAATACCGCCGGCCACCACAGTGGCATCCGGGGCGACGGCCAGGGTGAGGCCCTCGTTGCCGAGCGTGAAGCTTTGCCAGCGTAGGAATCCGGCGGCGAGGCCAACACCAAGAACGCCACCGATAAGGCTGAGCATTCCGCCCTCGCTGACGACCAGTGCGCCAATTGCGCGGGCAGGCCACCCGAGGGTGCGCAGCACGGCGTTCTCCTTGACCCGGCCGCGCACCACGAGAAGCAGCGCGTTGCCGACCAAGGCCGTCACGGCGAGCACCGCGCCAACCCCTAGCCAGCGGGTGAAGCCGATGAGCTCGATGAGCTCCGCGGCGATCTCCGCGAAAAACGCTTTTTCGGGACGCGTGTTGGTTGGCACCTGGTCGGTCTTGAAGCGCGCGTCGATGGCCGTGGCGACTGGCTTGAGGTCCTTCGACCCCTCCACTCTCACGTTGAACTGGGTCACCACCCCAAGCCCAGTCTTACTTGCCCGCTGCAGAAACGGCAGCTTCACATAGGCCACGTTGTTATCCTGCGCAAACGGTGAGCGGATAATTCCCGCCACACTCACCGTGATGCCCGCCGCGTCAAACCGGTCACCAGGATTGAGCCCACGCCGGCGCGCAAACACCTCGCCTAACAATGCTCCGTCGTCGCTTTGCCGCCACCCCTCCTCGGAGCCGGCAACCACCTCCATCTCTGGGGCGAAGCGCCGCAGCAGGCCCTCGGGCACCCCGCGAAAGGTGATGACGTCCAAGGACGCGCCACAGTTGTTGACGATGATCTTCACCGGCACCACTTCACGCACCCGGGGGATCCGGCGGATCTCCTCGGCATAATGTTCCGGCAGTCGACTCGTCGCCGGGCAAAATCGGTTCTCGCGATAAACCACCAAGGTCGTGTCCGCCGCGCTCAGCTCGGTCGCACGCCCTAACGAACGCTGCAGGCTCTCCACCGAGGTGAACAAGAACATTCCCGAGGCCACACCCAGAACCGTCAGCAGCGATCTCACACGGTGCCGAATGAGCTGCTTGGTGGCCAGAACCACAATGTTAACATAGGCTCTCATCGGTGTGGCTGGTCTAACAACACGCCCTTCTCCAGCTGCAGCGTCCGGTCAGCAGCATCGGCCGCGCGCGGGTCGTGGGTAACCATCACGATGGTCTTGCCGTGCTGGCGTGAGAGTTCGCGCAGGAGGTCGAGAATCCGGGTGGCGGCCTCGCGGTCAAGGTCGCCGGTGGGCTCATCGGCGACCAACAATGCGGGGTCGGCCACCAGGGCGCGGGCGATGGCGACGCGCTGCTCCTGGCCACCGGAGAGCTCCGAGGGCGTGTGGTGCATCCGGTCGCCAAGGCCAACAAGCTCGAGGGCTGCGGCCACCCGCTGGTGGCGGTCGCGCCGCGACATCGGCGAGAGCAGCAGCGGCAGCTCAACGTTCTCAAAGGCGGTGAGCACCGGCACAAGGTGATAGAGTTGGAAAATGTAGCCAACGTGGCGCGCCCGCCATTTCGTCAGCGCGCGCCGGCCAAGCGTCGCTAACTCGGTACCCGCAATGATCAGCGAGCCATCCGTGGGCGTATCAATGCCGGAAAGCAGGTTGAGCAGCGTGGTTTTGCCAGAGCCCGACGGCCCCATGAGGGCCAGGAACTCGCCGCGCGGAACCTCAAGGTCGAGCTTCTCCAACGGCGTCACCGTTTGGCTGCCCTTGCGGTAGCACTTCGAGATGCCGCGGCATTGGATCATCAGGTCACTCATGGTTTGAACAGGTGGGGGTTGACGCGCTGCTCGTCTGTTAGGTCCGCGGGCGCAAGCACGACCCATTCGCCCGGACGGAGGCCCTCAAGAATGCGGCGGTAGCCGTCGCGCAGCTCATCGCTTGGGCGCACCGGACGGCGCATGACGCGCTTGGATTCCGGGTCGCAGATCCAGACGGCCGCGTCGCGCAGGGCGGCGGCTGGAATCCAAGTGGCCAGCTCGCCACTGGCAACCTCAAGCACGCTGCCGGCGGATTTGGCAGCGCCCAGAAACTCCACCCGGCAGAGCATCTCGGGGCGCAGCAACTCGATGGGATCCAAAATTCGGACCTTTGCCTGCAGGGTGTTGCGCTGCAAGTCGGCCTCCCCGGTGATGCGCGTCACCTCGCCGCGGAAAACCCGGTCGGGCAGGATACTGCAGCGGATCCGCGCCTGCTGGCCGACCTGCAGGCCAGCGGCATCCGCCAAGGGAACGTCGACCCGCACCTGCAGGTGGTCGGGCTGATAGAGGATGGCGATCGTCGAGCTGTTCTCCTCGTCCATGCCAAGCATCCGCTTCTGCCCCGGTGCCGCAAGTAACCGCAGGACACGCCCGGCCACCGGGGCGGTCACCCGTGTCCTTTTGAGTGTTAGTGCCGCCTGTTGGACGGCTATCGCCGCGGCGGCCATCTCCTCCTCGCGCGCGCGG
>JBILQA010000289.1:0-3836 GCA_044373535.1 Akkermansiaceae bacterium
CTTGGATGTGCTCTCCTCCGAGCCACCCGCCGCCACCCATCCGTTGTTAGCCCCGGACATCCCCAACCTGTTAATCACACCCCACACCGCCTGGACCTCCCTGGAAGCCCGCCACCGCCTGCTTGCCGGCATCCGCTCTAACATCCTCGCGTTCCTCGCCGGCCAACCCACCAACCGCGTCGCCTAACCCTTCAGACCCATCCATGGACGACGCCACCGAAAACCTCATCACCGGCCTGCTCCCCGCCGTGGAGGAACAGCTCACCTCTCCGGCCACACCCTACGTCGCCAAAACCCTCGCCCGCCTGTTGGCCCTCGGCGAGGATCCCCCCGAGGCCCGCCGCCTCATCGCCTTTTGCCTCGCCGACGAGGCCAACCGCATGATGATCGACCGCCGCCCCTTCGACCCCAAGCGCTACCAAGCGCTCCTCGCCGCCCTGCCGGAACTGCCGGCCTAACAGAACCGGCGCCGCCGCCCGACCGGTACTCCCTGAGCTCATCGCGCCTCGGGTGGCTGCCGCCATCTGCCTCCGCATTCATCGCCACCGGATGGCCCTCCTTGGCCGTTGCCCTTGTTAGCGCGCCGCCGCCTCCACCGCCGGCAACTCGACGGGGAAAACCACCTCGCTTGGCAGCAACGGGGGCACAATGCCGACCCGGACATCCTCACCGGGCTTGAGCATCCCCGGACGCGCACTCCACCTCAGCGTGGCATCCCCGCTGGTACTCATTCCGCTGCACGTTAGGGAGCTCGATCGCCCGCTGACCGAACCCTGGGAAACCTCCCCGCCGGTGCCGAAAAACACCAGCGGCCAACTGCACGGCTCTCCAAACGCGCTCACCAAGGAACTACTCGCTCCTTTGGGAAAGGCCACCGAGTAGCTGAATTCCAGACACTCCGACGCAGATTCGTCCGATGCCTCCTCCATCTCGATCCTTCCCACCGGCGCGGCACCAATCCCAAACCGTGCCGCATCCGGCAACAATTTGAAATCCACCCGCGTCCCGTCCGCCGACACGACCCCCTCGGCAATGAGAACACACTCACTGACAGGCCTCGGGTAAGCTCCCGAGCGCACCACCCTCATTTGGATATCCGCCCGCTTGGACCCGCCCGGCAAAGCAAACCCCATCCCCACCACTGGCACTTGGTTGCCCCACTCGTCGGTCGCTGAGAGCACCTCTAAATTCAAGCAATCCGACCTGTCGCCGCTGCCAATCAGCGGCGAGCTCACTTCCCTCTCAATCCGTGCTAACGGATAATTGTCCACCACGGCCGCCCGCTCCAACGCCACAAGCCGCACCTCGAAGTCCGGCCCACTCGACGTCGCGGGCAGCCTCCTTGCCGGCGCCATCGCCTTCGGCCCTTTCTGATAGTCCGGATTGGCCACCGTGAAGTTCACCACCTCGCCGTCACCGCGGATCGCTCGCAACTTCAAGTCGCGCTGGTCGCGCTGCCAGGCATGCAGCCCGACGAGATACCGGCCCTCCAACTGGTCATGCACCTTGAACGGTCCGTCCAGATTCACCCAACCGCTCACCGGATCCTCATGCTGGATGAGCAACCCAAGCCCCGCCTCTCCCAGCGCAGCGTGCCACCGCTCCGCACCCTCGCCGACCAGGCCGAGTCGGCTATCCTCTCTCACATCCTGCCGCGCCTGATCAATTACCGCACCCCCTACGTGCACCCGCTCTTGTTCGACTACTCCAGCTCCGGCATCCAACAACCGGATTGAGATCACGAGCGACTTGAAACTGCCAATCCTGCTGCTGCAGGTAACCACTCGACTGCCCTCCTCCTCCGTTTCCTGACTAACAGGGCAGCCGGCAAACCACCACTGGCTGCTGCTATTTGCCACGCTTGATCTTCTGAGGCCAAACCAGCCACCACGCCCCTTTGACGCCGCCGCACGCTTGTCCACATACCCGCCAAGTGCCGTACCAAACACCTCCAAGCTCCCACCATCCCCAAAACTCAACGTCTGCTGCGCCGGCTGCCAATCACCTGCCACCAACACCCCCGACGATGATGGCGATGACGGGACCGTCGGCACCCTCCAGAAAAGTCCAAACACTCCTAACAGCACTGCTGCCGCGGCCACTCCGACGATCGCCCATATGGGACTTTCACTGCTGTTCTGGGGGGTATCCATCACCGCCAGACTAACAGACATGCCGCCGCCCTCAACCGCAGATAATGTGAGGCGCAGCGATTTTCAATCCACCTGGGCCACCGCCATGGCGGCGATCCCCTCCTCGCGGCCAACGAATCCCATCAGCTCGTTGGTGGTCGCCTTGATGCCGACACGCTGCGGGGAAATCCCGAGCGCCGCGCCGATGTTCGCGCGCATCGCATCGCGAAACGGCAGCACCCGCGGCGCCTCGGCAATGATCGTGGCATCCACGTTCACCAACGTCAGCCCGGCCTCGGCAACCAGATCACGGCACTTCTCAAGAATCTTCAACGACGAGATGTCCTTGCACCCAGGGTCACCGGGCGGAAAAAAATACCCGATGTCCGGCTGCCCCAGTGCTCCTAACACCGCGTCGGCAATCGCATGGCACAGCACGTCGGCGTCCGAGTGGCCGTCCAGCCCACGGCTGTGCGCGATCTCCACGCCGCCCAGGATCAACGCACGGTTCTCAGCAAACCGGTGCACATCGTAGCCAATGCCTGTCATGTCGCTTGTTAAAGAATCTCCTCAATCGGAATCCGCCCGTTGGACGCGACGATTGAGTAAACCTCTGGGATGTTAGGGTTGGGCGTCAGAACCGTCTTGCCGCCCGCCGCTTCCAGCAGCAACTGGCCCGCGGCGATGTCCCACAATGAGATGCGCGACTCGACATAGGCGTCCAGCCGCCCGGTGGCGATGTAGGCCATCCCCAGCGCGGCGGATCCCATCATGCGCATCTTGCGCGCACGCACCGAGGCACGGCTGAAGCGCTCAAGCCCAGAGCTCATCGCCGCCTCGTCCTTGCCGCAGCCGACAAACAGAATCGAGTCCTCTAACCGGTCGCGCTTGCTCGCGAAGATCTGCTTGCCGTTGAGCAGCGCCGGACCGCCTTTTTCGACCGTCCACAGCTCGTTGAGCATCGGGTCGTAGATGACCCCAACAACCAACTCGCCGGCCGAGCGCAGGGCAATCGACACGCAGAAGTGCGGGATGTTGTAGAAGAAGTTCACCGTGCCGTCGATCGGGTCGACGATCCACTGGTGCTCGCTCGCCGGGTTGCCCGCCAACCCTTCCTCACCGTAAATCGCGTGGTCGGGGAACTCGGCTAACAGGATGCGCGTGATCAGGTCCTGGCTCTCCTTGTCGAGCGCCAGCTTGAGGTCGTGGTGGTGGGCCTCGTCGACGTGCATCTCCTGGCCGAAGTGCTCACGCAGCAGCGCGCCGGCCTGGCGCGCCGCCTGCTCGGCGGTTTCTATGGGTGTCATGAATTTTCGGGATGTTAGGCAGGCTCCTGCGCCAGGGCGTCGATCGCGTCGAGGATCTCCCGCGCGATGGTTAGCTTGTTGGCGCGCGCAACATGCCGCGTCGTGTTGCGGGTGACGAGCACCACTTCGTTCTCGTCGGCGCCAAACCCGATGTCGCTGCGCGACACGTCGTTGCCGACCACCAGATCGCAGCCTTTCTCCAGCAGCTTCCTTTTCGCGTTCTCCTCCAGGTGGCTCGTCTCGGCGGCAAATCCGACGAGCTTGCCGGTGAACTCAAAAACCACGCGCGCGGCGCCAAGGATGTCGGGCGTCTTGATGAGCTCCAGGGTGAGCGTCTCGGCGGACTTCTTCATCTTCTCGGTCGAATAGAGCGCAGGCCGGTAGTCGGCGACCGCCG
>JBILQA010000291.1:0-3832 GCA_044373535.1 Akkermansiaceae bacterium
GCGTTTGCAAGTGGGTCTATCCGTTGTGGAATGCGATTCCGGTCGACCAGGACCGGCCCGACATGACGAGCCTGAAGACGATCATCCGCTGCTTGAAGAGTGGCGAGAAAGTGCTGATTTTCCCGGAGGGCCAGCGCACGCTCGATGGTCAGCTGAGGGCCGGTGAGCCGGGCGTGGGACTCATCGCCTCCAAGGCGCGGGTGGTGGTGCAGCCGATTCGCATCATGGGTGCGCGCGAGGCATTGCCCCGCGGGTCGGGCAGGATTCGTTTCACCCGCTTGACTCTGGTGGTGGGTCATCCGGTTGAGTTTGCGCCGGGCCAGCTCGAGGGTGCGCGCAGCAAGGAGGACTATCAGGCGATCTCGGACCGGATCATGGCGGGCATCGCCGAGCTCGGCGAGGGCCCGGCGCCCGGCAGCCGCTAGAAAACTCTGTTGGCGGCTCCAATTGCCGCTGGCTGCGGCCGGGGGCGGAGTGCTAACAATCATTTCATGGCACCTTCATTCATGCGCGCCGCGGGTCTCGCCACCGGTTTGGCGATGTTGCCGCTGCCGTTGTTTGGTGAGCAGGTGGCTGCGCCGGCGCACGCGGCCAGCGTGAAGAAGCCGGGCGACTCATTGGCGGTGGCCGCCGACAAGGAGGCCACGCGCCTGGTCATCGTGAGCGGCTCGGGCATCGGTGCGGCCACCGTGGTGTTGGCCGCGCAAGACTGGGGCAAGCCGCTGGTGCTGGAGTTCAGGTATGCCGATGGCCGCGGGTTTGCGATGTTAGAGCATCTGGTGCTGACGACCCCGCGGCTCAAGATCCAGGGTCAGCTCGATGGCACCGGGCGGTTGGCGTTTTACTGGGCGGATGGGCAGGGGCGCTTCGCCGGCGAGCTTGAGAACTCGGGCTTCGTGCGTGTCCAAGTCGAGCGGCTGCCAACTGGCATGCGGGTGGTGCTGCCGGCCAATATGTTGGACCGTGACGCCAAGCTTGAGCTGGAGTGGATCGACGCCTACCGCTAGGAGGTGCGCGGCGGAGGGCTGAATAATCAGGCGCACGAAGGAAAGCGGTTGTTTTTTGCCAGGAAAGGTCGTTGGTGACCTGAGGGGTTGAAGTTTGGTGGTGCGGCCGTGGGTGGTGCCGACGTTTCGCCCAAGATCACAGCCGCGCCCGAAATGCCGATTCCGCCAACCCGCACGACCTCCGCTGACGCTTTGGTGGGGATTTGGACGCTGCTATTGTCGGCGTTCATTGTTGGGGCGGTTTATCTTGGGAGGGATGTGCTGATTCCGCTGGCGCTGGCGTCGCTGTTGACCTTTTTGCTCGCGCCCTTGGTCACGAGGTTGCAGCGCTGGCTGGGGCGGATTGGTGCGGTCATCGCCGTGGTGTTGATGCTTGTGGCCATCGCGGTGGGTGGCGGATGGGTGCTGACGCGCCAGGTGGTGGACCTGGCCACCGAGTTGCCCAACTACAAGGACAACATCAGCCACAAGTTGCAGGCCATCAAGAGCCCCGGCCTGGGGGTCTTTGGCCGCCTGGCGGCCACGATTGATGAGCTTAAGCAGGACCTGCCGGGAGCGCCGAAACCTGAGACTTCCGGCCCGCGCCTGGGTGGGCCCGGCGTGGAGCCCAGAGTGGTTGAGCAGGTGGTGACACGTGTGGAGGTTGTCGAATCTCCCGACGCCACGGCGCTGGGGAAAATCAAGCGCTATCTGGGGCCCGTGCTCGGCCCGCTGGGGACCGCGGGTCTGGTTCTCTTGTTGGTGGTGTTCATGTTGCTTAAGCGCGAGGACCTGCGTGCGCGGATCATCCGGCTTATCGGCCAGGGGCGGATCAGCGCAACGACCCGCGCGATGGGGGATGCGAGCTCGCGGGTGTCGCGTTACCTGCTCATGCTGCTTGTGGTGAATGTCAGCTACGGGGTGCCTGTGGCCATCGGGCTGCATTTCATCGGGGTGCCAAACGCGATCCTGTGGGGCGCGCTGGCGACTATTCTGCGCTTCATTCCCTATCTGGGGCCCTGGATTGCGGCCTCTTTCCCGGTGGCGCTGGCCATTGCAGTATCGCCCGACTGGATGATGCCGATGGCGACCATTGGCCTTTTTGTGGTGCTGGAATTGTTAAGTAACAATGTGATGGAGCCATGGCTCTATGGCTCAAGCACGGGCGTGACGCCAGTGGCGTTGATCATTGCGGCGGTTTTCTGGACGTGGATGTGGGGACCCGTCGGACTGGTATTGGCGACGCCCATCACGGTGTGCATGGTCGTCATGGGGCGGCACATTCCGCGCATGGGGTTTCTGAGTGTCTTGTTAAGCGACGAGGAAGCGCTAACGCCCGCGGAGGATTGTTATCACCGCCTGCTGCGCGTGGGTGACCATGACGAGATGGATCTTGTTGACCAGTACCTGCGCTCGCACTCGCTTGTGGAGCTCTATGATCAGGTGCTGGTGCCAGTCATTATCGCCGCCGAGTCGGACCACCGGATTGGCTTGTTAGACGAGGATCAGAGGCAGTTTGTCGCCCAGGGACTGCGCGATATGATCGACGAGCTGGCGCCGGAAAAACCCCAGGCCGAGGAACCGGTAGCGGCCCATCCTTTGCCCGCCAGGCGGGTTTACCTGCTGCCGGCGCGGGCCGACCGCGATGAGGTGGCCTCCTTGATGTTTGCCCAGATCATTGGGCAAGAGGGCATTGAAGCGACCGTGGGGAGCTCGAAAATGGCCATCGGGATGAAGGCAGCGGCCGCCGTGGAGAGCCATCCGGACGTGATCTGCATTTCCTCAGTGGCGCCGGCGTCGCTTCGCCGGGTGCGGTTCATCTGCGAGCACCTGCGCGAGCGCATGCCGGGGGCGCGCATCCTCGTGGGTTTCTGGGGTGAACCCGAGCGCCTGGGTGAAGCCACCGAGGTCCTTGCCGCCCTTGGCGTCGCCGCGGTGGTCGCGTCCTTTGCGGATGCGCAAGAGGCCTTGCTTAAACTCATCGGAATCGAGAAACCCCAGCGCTTGCCGCCGCCGAGCGCTTGAAAACAAAAAAGCGCGCCAGGGTTTCCCAAGGCGCGCCGTAAATGACAAGGGGCTTGTGCGACGGATTACGGCTTGGTGCCGGTAAGCTGCAGGAAGCGGTCCAGGGTCATGGAGACTTGAATCTGCGGCGAGGTCTGGGTAACATAGACCACATCGTGATCAGCCCGCGCGGGGATAGGAAGGTAATGGAAGTTAAGCTTATCAATCTTCGGATCCTTCTTTTCCTCAACGAGTTGTCCGGTGATGCTGTTGACCAGGCGGACAAAGTTAAAGCCCTTGCCGGCAAGTACCTTAACCGCTTCGTCCTCGGAAATAGAGGATCCTGCGACGCTTGTTTTTTTGCCAACCTGACGCTTTGACTGGCTCTGGTCGGGTTCACCGGTGGCCGGGCAAATGCCATGCTTGGTGAGATACTTACCGGCGATGTAAATCGGGCTTTCGCCCGCGGCGCGGTAGCGTGGTTTTGGTTCCAAGGTGTACTTCGTTCCTGCGCGGTCCAAATCCGCCTGCAATGCGCGCTCGCTTGCTTCCAAGCCATTCTTTTTACGCAGCTCGAGTACCTTCTCTAGTGTTTGTCCTTTGATCATGTGGGGGTGTGCTAGGTGTTCTAAATATAGCGCGCAAGCGCAATTAGATAGCTTAGTTTTTTATTTTGCCCACGGGTGGGATGCGGAAGAAGAAGCAGAAGAAGAAGCTCATTCGCCGGGCGCAGAAGGGGTCGGCGATGGGCCGGAGTTATCCATTGATGCTTAATAAGCTGCGGTTATCGCCGGGGTATCTCAACGGTAGTGTGCGACAGTCCGAGGCGATACGGTGGGAGG
>JBILQA010000290.1:0-3832 GCA_044373535.1 Akkermansiaceae bacterium
AGATCACGGCAAAGGTGCCGACTATGGAGATCGGGATCGCCGTGATGGGGATGATCACCGCGCGCCAGTCGCGCAGGAAAAAAAAGATCACCCCGACGACGACAAAGAAGGCCACAAAAATGGTCATGAACACCTCGTCAATCGAGCGCTCGACGAAAATCGAGCTGTCATAGCCAACAGCAATCTCAATGCCCTTGGGCATCGCCGCTTGAATCGTTGGAATGAGCGCTTTGACGCCATTGGCCACGTCTAGCAGGTTGGACTTCGACTGGCGGACGACGCCGAGGCCAACAGTTGGCTTGCCGTTGAAGAACGTCTTGGTGCGGTAGTCCTCGGAGCCAAGCTCGGCGCGGCCGACATCGCTGAGTTTGACTTGGGTGTTGCCGCGGGTGGCGATGATGAGGTTCTCAAACTCCAGCGCGTCGGCAAGCTCGCCCTGGGTGCGCACCGTGAACTCCCGCCCGTAGGACTCGATGCGTCCGCCGGGCACGTCGACATTTTGCTCGCGCAAGGCGGCCTCGACGTCGCCGGCGGTCAGCGCGAAGGCGGCGAGTTTCTCAGGTTCAAGCCACAACCGCATGGCGTAGCGGCGCTCGCCGCCGATGAAGATGGTCCCCACGCCCGGCACGGTCTGGATGATCGCCTTGGCGTCGCGGTCGACCATGTCGGTCAGCTGGGTGCGTGAGTAGCGGTCGGACGAGAACGTGAGCCAGAGAACCGGAGCGGCGTCGGCGTCCTCCTTGGCGATGCGCGGCTCGTCGACCTCGTCGGGCAGCCGGTCGCGCGCCCGGCCGACCCGGTCGCGCACGTCGTTGGCGGCCTCATCCGGATCGCGGTTGAGGTTGAACTCGATGGTGATGCGCGACACCTCCTCCTGCGAGGTGGACTTGAGCAGCTTGATGCCGTCAATGGCGGAGAGTTGCTCCTCGAGCACCTCGGTGACCCGGCTTTCGACGACCTCGGCTGAGGCGCCGCGGTAGGTTGTGGTGATAGAAACAGTTGGAACGTCGATGTCCGGGTACTCACGCACCGGCATGTTGCGGAACGAGATGACGCCAAGGATGATGATGATGAGCGCGCCGACCGTTGTGAGCACGGGGCGCTTGATGGAGATGTCGGAAAGGATCATTTCGAACTAACGGGGCTTTGGGTCCTCGGCCGCGTCCTTGGCCCCGGCGGGCAGGGTCCGGTCGGTTAGGGGTGCCGGGCCCGTTGGGCGCAGCGGCTCGACGGGGATGAGCTTCATGCCCGGGATGAGGATGAGTCCGCCAACGCCGGAGGAGACGATGATGTCGCCCCGGGCCAGGGGCGGTCCCACGGGAGTGACTTGGACGACGCCGGGGACGCGCAGGCCAAGGCGTACGGGGATGAAAGCCGCCGCGGTGGCGCCCTTCTCACCGCGCGCGGCAATGACAATGGAGCCCTTTGGGGTGTTCAGGATGGCGGTCTCGGGGACCACCAAGGCATTGTCCACGCGCTTGAGGATGAGCGACACGTTGGCGAACATCCCCGGCCGCAGGCTGGTTGGCGGGGCCTTCACGAAGCCTTTGACCTCCGCGGAGCGGGTCTGTGGGTTGATCGTCGGGGAGATGAAATAAACTTCCCCGGTGACTACCTCGCCAGTGGTTGCCGTGCCGAGGTTAAACGTGCTGCCCGGATGCAGGCCACCGAGGAAGCGCTCCGGCACGTCCAAGGAGATCTTCAGCCGGCTCAGATCGGAAACTTCCGTGACGGCCGTCTGCGGGGTGAGGTAGTCGCCCACCGAAACCGAGCGCGCACCGGCGATTCCGTCGAAGGGCGCGCGCAGGATACTTTTTTCCAACCGCACCTCCAGCAGCGTGAGGACGGCGCGGGCCTGGGCGACGGCCGCCTCTGCGTTTTCGAACTCGACGCGCGAGACCGCGTTGCCCTCCATGAGCTGTTTGGCGCGGGCGAAGGTTTTGGTGGCGAGGTCGGCGCGGGAGTGGGCCTCGCTGATCTGGGCTTCCAGCTCGCGGGTGTCCAACTCGATGAGAGGCTCGCCTGCCCGGACCGGGCGGCCCTCCTCAAAGCGGATCGCGCGGATCACACCGGAGAGCTCGGCGCGGACGTCGGCGCTTTCATTCGGGGCCAGCGAGCCGACCAAGTCGATTTTCTCCTCCAGGGTGCGCTCCTCGACCGAGCTGACTTCAACCGTCTGCGGCCGCGACGGGTCAAAACCGCCGGCCGCCGGCCCGTCGCTGGCTGGGCGCTGGCAGGCGGCTAACAGGAGGGCAAGCAGGGTGGAAACGGCAAACTTCATAAGGTGGATGATTGGATTTAAAACGAGGCACCCTCAGCGCCACGGGCCGCCAAGTGCGCGGGCCAGCGCGACGCTGGATGCCAGGCGCTCGCCGCGCGTGCGGCTTGCCTGGCGGCGGGCTTCAAGTCGCACGCGGTCGGCGTCGACGACTTCAAGAAAGCTGACCAACCCGGCCTTGTAGCGGTCGACCGAGAGGTTGAAGGTGCGGTTTGACGCGTCGGCAGCCTGGTTGCGCGCGGCTTCCAGGCGGCCAAGCACGGCGACGCCGACCAGGGCGCTCTCGACCTCCTGGAAGGCGGTTAGAACTGTCTGGCGGTACTGTGCGGCGGCGGTTTGCTGGCGTGCGATGGCGGCATCGCGCTGGGCGCGCAGCAGCCCGGCGCCGGTGATGGGCAGCCTCAGCGAGGGGCCCAGTGACCAGACTTGGTTGTCAGCGCTGAGCAAGGCGCCGCCGGCGCTGTTGTAGCCGCCGGTGGCACCCAGGGTGATCGACGGATAGAAGGCGGCCTGGGCGACCCCGATGTCGGCATTCGCCGCAACGACGCGCATGAGCGCTGAGGCGATGTCGGGCCGGCGCTGGACGACGGCGGACGGTTGGTCTGCCGGAATGTTGGGCGGCGCGGGAATCTCGTCGGCGGCGGCGATCTGAAAGCCGGTCGCCGGCCGGCCGGTTAGAAGGGCGATGGCGGCCAGCAGCTCGCCGCGGTTTTGTTCGAGGGCGATGAGGTCGCCGCGGGCGTTGGCCATCTCGGTTTCGGCGCGGAAGACGTCGAGGTCGCCGATGGCGCCGGCGTCGCGCTGGCGGGTGAGGAGTTGGAGCGCCTCGTTGCGCAGTTCCATGGTGGAGCGCAGGATGGCACGCTCCGCATCAATGCTGCGCAGCGCAAAGTAGTTGGTCGCCGTCTCGCCCGACAAACTCAGGGCGGCGGCATCATAGCTGAGGGCCGCGGCCGCCTCGCCCGCCAGCGCGGATTCTTTCTGACGCCGGACCTTGCCCCACAGGTCGAGCTCATACGAGAAGGTGAGGCCAAGGTCGGTCGTTGAGCGGATCTGCGCGGATCCGCCGCTGCCCACCGGCGGGCGCGACTTTGACCGGTCCCAGCCGCCATTGAGGTCAACGGCGGGAAAGGCCCGCGAGCGCGCCACCCGGCTGAGCGCCTGGGCCTCGCGCAAGCGCCCAGCGGAGGCTTCCAAACTCTGGTTCTGGCGCAGCGCATCGCCGATCAATCCATTGAGGGTGGCGTCCTTGTAGGCGCGCCACCACTCCCCGGTGCCGACTGGCTTCTCGATGACCGCCTTTGACCAGCTCACCCCGCCGCTCGAAAAGCTCTCCGGCACGGCCACGCCGGGTTGCTTGAAGTTGGGCCCCACGGTGACGCAGCCACCTAACAGGATGAGCAGTGGGACGGAAATCACCGGGCGGCAGACTTTCATGAGCGCTGCAGGAAAGCATGCCGGGAACCTGATGCAAGCGGTTACTTGCATTGTTGCGCATTTAACCTTAGGCAGGGGCAGGCATGTCAGCACGCGCACCCCGGAATTCCCCCACGC
>JBILQA010000293.1:0-3783 GCA_044373535.1 Akkermansiaceae bacterium
CAGGCTCGCCTTGAAGTCAACCATGTCCCTGAGCCCGCCGATGGGCTTGTCAAAGAAGAAGCGCTGCGAGATGGCGTCCAGCCTGGCGCTGAAGCGCATGAAGTCCCGGTACCCTTGGCCGCTTGCGGGGGCGAACTTTTCCAGGCTGGCGGCCATCTGTTGGACGTCCTGGTCGAGGTCAAGCGTGCTGCCATCGGCAAAGAAGCAGCGCCACTGCGGGTCGAGGCAGACGAGTTCCAGATAGTCCTCAAGCTTGCGCCCGGCCTGCTCAAACAAGCGCCGCAGGATGTTGGGCAGGGTGAGGATGGTGGGCCCCATGTCGAAGCGGAAGCCGCCCGCTTCCAACACCGCCGCCTTGCCTCCGATCCAACTGTTGCGCTCAAACAGGATCACCCGGTGGCCACGGCTCGCCAGGGTGCACGCGGAGGCCAGGCCGCCAAGGCCCGCGCCAATCACGCCGACAGGCAGGTTGTTAGTTCTCATGTTGTTTTGGGTCATTTTTCACGGGTGTGGCCAAGCCGCTGGCGCAGACCCATTCCGTGGGCGAGGCGCATGAATCTGAGCAGCCAGCGGAAGTCGCTTGCGGAGACGGACTGATAGGCGCGGCGTTGCCGGCCACGGGTGCGGGTGATGGCTTTGGCACTGGTCAATTCCAACAGCCCCTCAGCTCCCCGGGTGGCCCCGAAGCCGCTGCGCCGCCGGCCGCCGAAGCTCAGCCGCGGGTCGGCGGTTGAGACAATCACGTCGTTGAGGGTGACCACGCCCACGGACAGTTCGCTGGCTAAGCGGTTGGCCCGCGCTTGCGAGCGGCTGAACACCGAGGCGCTTAGCGCGTAGGGACAATCATTGGCTAGGGCGGCGGCCTCCGCGTCACTGGCAAAGGAGCCGACCAGCGCGATGGCGCCAAACAGATCCTCGCGCCAAAGCGGCGAGTCGGGCGCAACATGCTCCAGGAGCAGCGGCGCGGCTGTTAGGACGCGCGCGCCAGTGTCGATGGCCTGGTCGACCAACTCGCGCAGGCGTGGGCCAAGTTGGATTGGAGGGCTTGCTTGGGTGGCGGCAAGAGCGGCGATGAGCCGCAGGCGGAACGACGGGAGGAGGTCGCGGTGGATGAGGATGCGCTTGGGCGCCATGCAGGTGGCGCCGGCATTGAAAGTGAGGGCAAAGACGAGGGCATTGAGGCAAAGCTCGGGGTCGGCGTCGGTGCAGAGGATGGCCGCATCGGAGCCGCTGGCTTCGATGACTGCCGGGATCATCCGCGGGGCAAGCTGGGCGAGGACGTTGCTGGCCACCGCGGCGCTGCCGGTGAAGAGGACCTTGTCGGGTCCCGCGTCGATGGCCGCCACGCCTGCCCCAACGGATTCGGGTAACAGTTGGATCAAGCCGCGCTCGATTCCGGCGCGGTGGAGGAGCTCGATCCATAGACCGGCAACCGCCCGGCCGCCCACGCCGGGCTTGAGAATCACCGCGTTGCCCGCGACCAGGGCCTGGATCATCTGGACGCCGGGGAGCAGCAGCGGGTAGTTCCCCGGGCCGATGATGAGGATGACGCCCAAGGGCTCGCGGCGAATCTCACTGCGCATGCCCGTGAGCCACAGCGGGCGCCCAAACCACCCGAAGCGCTTGGCGCGCAGGATCCGCCCGGCGTTCTTTTCGAGAAACCGGCAGGCGGCCAACAAGGGCAGCACCTCCGCGGTGAGCGCCTCGCCAGGATCCCGGCCGCGCGCCGCGGCGGAGGCGCGCGCGAGCTGCCCGGCATCCTGCGCAAGCAGCGCGCGCACCCGCCGCACCACGCGCAGGCGCTCGTCTATCGCTAGGGCGGCCCAGCGCTGTTGGGCATCGCGCAGCCCGTGGATCGGCGTGGCGGGGTGGCTCACCACGGCGACTTGTCAGGCTGCGGGGCGGCGGGTTGGTTCGGCGTCGGCCGGCGGGTGTGCGGGGCGCCGCGCGGGCTGCGCGGCGGTTTGACGGGAGGCGCGGTGGCGGGGCGGAGGCCAAGGTCGGCCAACAGCCGCTCCGCGCTGATGCGCGCGCCCTCGAAGATCACCGGCAGGCCGCTGCCCGGATGGGTGCCGCCGCCTACCAGATAGATGCCGTCAACATCCTCAAACCGGTTGTGCGGCCGAAGATGGAGCATCTGGTCAAGGCTGTGTGCCAGGTTGAAGGTGGCGCCGCGGTGGATCTGGTAGGACTCATCCCAGTCCGCGGGAGTGATGGTTTTCTCAAAGCGGATGCGCTTTTCAACGTCGTGGAACCCGGCCACGGCCATCTGTTGGATGACGCGGGCGCGGAAGCGGGTGGCCTCGACCTTCCAGTCGATGTTGGGATGTTGGTGGGACACCGGGGCGAGCACGTAGAGCGCGCTGTGGCCTGGCGGGGCGAGCGACGGGTCGGTGGCGCTGGCGTTCTGGATGTAGATGCTCGGGTCGTCGCTGAGAACATGTTGGGATTCGATTTCGGCGAGGTTTTTCGCATAGTTCTTGGCGATGTGGATAGTGTGGTGGGGCAGGTCGTAGCGGCCCTCGATGCCCAGATAGAGCATGAAGGTTGAGCAGGAGAACTTCTTGCTGGCGAGCCGGCGGTTGGTCCAGCGGCGGCGCAGGCGGTCGGGGATGAGGCGCTGCATGGCGCGGGCGAAGTCGGCGTTAAGAACAATGGCATCGGCGCAATAGGCCGCCGCCTGGGTGCGCACGCCGGTGGCGCGGCGGCCGGTGAAGGAGATTTCCTCGACGTCCTCATTGAGGAGGATCTCCGCGCCGAGGCGTTGGGCTACGCGGGCGAGCGCCGCGGTGATCGCCGAGCAGCCGCCGAGCGGATGCCAGACGCCGTGCTCGTACTCAAGAAAGCTCAGGATGCTAAACAGGCTTGGGCAGCGGAACGGCGACATCCCGAGGTACTTCGATTGAAAGCAGAAGGCCAGTCGGACCCGCTCATCGCTGAAGAAGCGCCGCAGGTCGGCGTCAAGCGAGCGGTGCGGACGCAGCATCGGCAGGAACTTCAGAATCCGGCCTTTCAGCAGGCTGCGCCAGCTCTCGAAGCTGGTGGTCAGGCACGGCTCCATGAGGGCCAGCTTGGTGCGGTTCTCCGCGAGGAAGCGCCCGAAGCCAGGCGCGTCCTGCGGGGCAAGCGCGGCAATCTGGCGCTCCATCGCGGCAATGTCCGGCGTGCAGTCCAACTGGCCGCCGGCCCCGAACTGAATCCGGTACTGCGGGTCGAGGCGGACCATCTCAACCTCCGCGGCCAGCGTGGTGCCCGCGCTGCGGAAGATCTCATCCAACACCCGCGGATAGAGAAAGAACGTCGGTCCTAGATCAAAGCGGAAGCCCTCCGCCTGGATCGGCGACGTGCGGCCTCCAACGCTTTGCATCCGCTCCAACACGCGGACCTTCTGGCCCGCCGCGGCTAGCAGGACCGCCGCGGCCAAGCCGCCGGGTCCGGCGCCTACAATGATGATCTCCTTGCTCATGGGGGGAGCGATGAAAAGGGTGATGAAGGGATGTTGGATGTTAACCGGCCGCCGCGCGGGCCTTTGGCTGTTGGGATCTGTTTGTCTGCCCGGTTATCCAGACCGGTAAGCGCGGGCGCCGGGTTTTTCAAACAGCTAGATGGGGAATCTCCCCGGCTGGCTGTTGGGCCTTGGCGCCAAGGAGACGCGGGCATGCCGCAGCAGTCCACGCTGGCCTGCGGCTCACCTCAGCGAGTGCTTGCGGCGTCCCTGGAGTGGCGCAACTTGCTGGTTGCCGGACCTGCTAGGAAGCGGCGCATGATTCGGGCATGGCCGCC
>JBILQA010000294.1:0-3763 GCA_044373535.1 Akkermansiaceae bacterium
GCGATGAACTTTTTGTAGAGCTCGATGGCCGCTTGGTATTGCCCGTCCGCTTGGGCCGCCTCGCCCCACTTGAGCAGGGCGCGCTTGCTGAAGATGTTCCCCGCTGGCGCGCCGGCCGGCCCGGCTTGGTTGGGAAAGTCCTTGTAGCAGGTTTCAAACGACGCCATTGCCGCCTTGAACATCCCGAGTTTCATCTCGCAAATCCCCTTGCGGTAGGGGATCACGCCCGCCTGTGGTCCGAAGACGACGAGCGGATTGGCGCCGAGCTGCTGGGTGGCGCGGGTCAATATCTTGTGGGCTTCCTCCCAATGCTCCTCGTTCATCGCCTTGAGCGACTGCTCAACCAGTGATGGCACGCCCGCGTCATCCTGCGCGGCCACCATTGCGGGCGCCGCGGCAAACATCCAAATGCAAAGCGCCAGCAGGGTGGGGAATGGAATCCGCAAGGTCATCGATGAGAGGAGGGTCGTGCGTTTTCACCCGCGCGAACGCGCAGGCCGGTGAACTGCTACAGGTCCGAAAAGGTAATCGAGGTGATCTTGGCTCCAGCCAAGGCGTTGAGCACATCGACGACCCGTTGCTGCCGCGCCTCGCCCTCAACATAAAGCTGCACCAGCGGCTTGGAGGCGCTTGCCGCAGAGCCTGCCGCATACACTTCCAACTGCGCCGAGAGGTTTGGCAGCGAGTGCACGCTCGGGTCCGCATCCATCAGTTGCGCGGCCGTTCCGGTTCCCACATAGACCGCTCCGGCGTTGTCCAGCTTGATGAACAATGGCGCGATATCCAACGTCGAGCTGCCCGGTTCCACCCCCGGGAGAACCATATTCAAGTCCGTCTCCTTTTTCTGAATCGTCGTCGTCACGATGAAGTAAATCAACAGCAGGAAAGTGACATCAATCAGCGAGGAAATATCCAACGCGGGTGCGTCCTCGTCGGGCATCTCGGCTCTTTTGCGGCGCGCCATGGTAAAATAATTTAGAAATAATAAGGCTTCCCGTGCCGGCCTTCTAGCTCACTTAAGATACACCGCGAAGATCACCTGATTGACTCCCATCGCCGCTGCGGCGCGGATCGCTTTGCGCGCGTCGGCAAAGACCGCCGCCCTATCGCCCCGCAGATGCAGCTTGGGCGGCTTCCCGGTTTTGGCGACTGCGCTCTTCTCCGAGCGCACCCACTCCTTGATGTCGTCCTCGGTGGCAAGAATCTTGCCCGCCTCATCGGTGAAAACGCCCCCTTCGCGCACGTTGACCACGATCCGGCCGTTGCCGTCTTCCGCGCGCTTGGATTCCGACGCCACCGCCGGATGGACTTTTGGATCGGTCTTGACGACAATCATCGACGCGTTGACCAAGAAAAAGATCAGCAGCAGAAACACCATGTCGATCATCGGTGAGAGGTCGAGCTTGCACTCCTCACCGCTGTCCGCCTGCGCATCCCGGAGTTTCTGTGATTTGGCCATCGCGTGAGCGCTTTACTAAACGGGGGACAGGCTTGCCTTGGGCTGCTTTGGGCTCCGGTCGTGCCTCAAACGGCGATGCCCTCCGGGATCTTAGCCAAGTAGGCGTCCTGGTTGACCGTCTGGATCGACGCATTGAGCATCTCCTCCACGGTGTGCTGCGCCTCGGCCGTCAGGTTGCCCAAGCGCGCCTTGAAAAAATAATAGGCCAGTAGCGCCGGAATCGCCGTGATCAATCCCCACATCGTCGTCAGCAGGGCCACGGAAATGTCACTCGCCAGCGCGCTGGCATCCGCTTGGTTGGTCGCCGAGAGCGTGCCGAAAGCCGACACCATGCCAATGACCGTCCCCAGCAGCCCAAGCATCGGCGCGGCTTGGGCAACCAGCGAGATGTAGTTGATCCACATCATGTTCTTGCGCTGCTCGTTGATCGAGAAGTCAGCGATGGCGTCCTCGACGTTTTCCCGCCCAAGGTCGTCGGGGCGCGTCGCGTCGATGTTGGGCATCGCGTAGGCCACCATCCGCCCTAAGTAACTCGGGTGGCTGGCGGCCAGCTCAATGGCCGAGCGCACCCGGCAGTTGATCATGTGATCCATCAAGGCCATCCGCAGGTCATCCGGCACAAATTTCGCCTTGCTCAGGGTGATATAGTTATAAACCGACAGGGCGATCAGCGCCAAGGTCGCCAGACCGATGAAAATCATCGTCGGGCCGCCATCAATCACATAGGTAACCAACGCACTCTTCTCCGTCGCCTTGCTTGCTTCCTGCGCAAAAGCACTGGGCACCGCGAGCACCATTATGGCCAATGAAACTAGGGTTATGCGGTTTGCTGGGGATGCAATTGGCTTGATCATAAAGCTAAAATTATTCGCAGAGATAACATCAGAATGACCGAACCTGTCCCGCCAGCACAAGAAGCATTTCAAGAAATCACCGCGGTTTCCCGTTAGCCCTCCAACTGCGCCGGCTAAAGAGAATGCCGGTCCATCACGGCTTCTCTGCTGACTTCCCGCGCGCGCGCGGGAAAAGCTCCCGGCAGAGCATGCACTTTGTCCCATCGCAGCCCCGCGCCGAGCAATGTTCGCGCCCATAGAAGATGATCCGCAGGTGCAGCTGGTTCCAGCTTGAGCGGGGGAAGAGCGCTTTGAGGTCTTTTTCTGTCGTCTCCACGTTGCGCCCGCTGCTCAGGCGCCACCGCTGTGCTAGCCGGTGGATGTGCGTGTCGACTGGAAACGCCGGCACCCCAAACGCCTGCGCCATCACCACCGAGGCCGTCTTGTGCCCCACTCCCGGCAGCGCCTCCAGCGCGGCAAATTCTGCCGGCACCTCGCCTCCATGCCGCTCAACCAGCAGGCGCGAAAGCTCCACAATGGCCGCCGCCTTGCGTGGCGCCAATCCACAGGTGCGGATCGCCTCTAACACATCGGCCACCGCCACCCGCATCATCGCCGCGGGCGTGTCGGCCAAGGCAAACAGCCCTGGCGTAACCAGGTTAACGCGCACATCGGTGCACTGCGCGGAGAGCAGAACGGCCACCAGCAGAGTGTACGCGTCCCTGTGGTCAAGCGGCACCGGCGTCTCCGGATAGAGCGATTCTAACCGCTCCATGACCACCCTGGCGCGCTCCTTGCGGGTCATCTGTTAGGCATGCAGGGGCTGGGCCACCGCCGCGGCCGTTAGCGTTTTGCGACCTGTGACCCGCGCGGGCGCATGATCGAGGAATACATTTGGTTGCAGTGCGGGTATTGGAGGCGCTTGGAGAGTAGAGCAACGCTGCGCTCATAGGAACCCCACTGGATCACGGTGATCTCGACCTTGCGCGTGCCCCACGCATGCATCAGCTCAAGGGATGGGTTGTAGATGTCAATCGTATCGGCGCCGACCAGGCCCGAACCGTAGTCATCGACGATGTAGGTGTAAGGCAATCCCTTGATCTTGAACTTGGTGCCAAGCGGGTAGCGTGACCAGTCGGCCGCCGCGCTGCGGATCCCGCTGGTGAAGCGCAGCTCGGTGCCAGTCGCGTTGAGGTTGCCGCAGGCGCCCACCTCGTTTTCCTTACAGGAGAATGCGGTCGTGCGCACCACCCGGTTGCGCACCGCCATGGCGTAGCGTGGCATCCCGTGGCGGTCGCGCGGCAAGCCCGTCGCCGCCTGCTCCAGCCCGGCGGACGGCGCCGCCGGATAAAATGCCCCCGAGGGACGGAAACTCGCAAAGAGCCCCGTCGAGCCACCCGCGGCCGCCTTGGACATCACCCGCACATTGCCCGGCCCGGCCGAACTGCATGAGCAAACAAACGCTCCCCCG
>JBILQA010000295.1:0-3740 GCA_044373535.1 Akkermansiaceae bacterium
GCGACCGGTCGGAAAAAATCCGCACCTACAATTTCCCGCAGAGCCGCATCACCGACCACCGCGTCGGCTTCACCGCCCACAACCTCGAGGCCGTCCTCGCCGGCGACCTCTCAGAGTTCACCAACCAGCTGCAAAAGGCGGAAATGGAGGAAAAACTCGCCGAAGCCAGCGCCGAGGGCTGAGCCGCATGGACCGCGTTCCGGACATGGCAGCCATGCAAAGGCGGGTTTTTTCCTGAAAAACGAAAACCAGCCACTTCCTATCGCACAGGCTTGAGCGCTTTGGTGGCGGTGCTGAGGTACTCGGCCCAATCGAAGTCGAGGAGTTCGTGGGGTCCGGAGCGGAGGTGGAAGCGCAAGGTGTCGCCAACGGGGGAGTTGAGGGGCGGGAAGGTGGTGGTGGCCAGGCCGCGGGTGGCGAGGAGTTGATAGACGGGGGTGGCGGCGAGGGCGGCGAGGAATTCGCCCTTGGGATCGCCCCATTGGTCGTTTTCGGCGCAGCCGAGGGAGAGGGGCCGGGGGGCGACGAGGGCAAGCAGGAGGTGTTGGTCAACCGGGCAGGCGGCGGGGTTGTTGGCGAAGGACTTATAGGTGGGGGTGAACCAGTGGGGGAAGACGCGGGTGATCGAGGCGGTGGTTTCGCCGAAGTCGCGGCGCATCAGGGCGGCGCCGCCCTCGCCGGAGTTGTTGGCGATGACCATGGCAAAGCGGGAATCCAGGGCGCCCGCCCAGGCGGCGGATTTGCCGAGGCGCGAGTGGCCGATGACGGCGCAGTGTTTGGCATCGATGCGGGTATCGGTTTCGAGGAAATCGAGGATGCGGCTCAGGCCCCAGGCCCAGGTGGCAATGGCGCCCCAATCGCCGTTGCGCCAGATGGTGGTCGGGCCATCCGGGGAAACTGCGGCGCGCAGACCGGTCTTCCAGCCGTCCGGAGCGTCCGGTTCGAGGTCGCCATAGTAGGCGGTGGCCACGGCAAAGCCGGCGCCGAGGATTTTCTCCACTGGCCAGCGGCTCGCCTCGCTACCGCGGCTTTTCTCGGTGGCGCGGTGGTCAATGACGCTACCCCCTTTGGCGGCGGGCATCCAGCGGGTCGTCAGCGGGATGTCCGGCTCGGCGCTGACCGCCTGATTGCCGCCAAACGAAAGCCCGACAAAGCACGGCGAGGGAGTGGCGGCGTTGTTGGGCAGGTAGACCATCACCTGCATTCCCGGCCAGGCCGGGTGGTCGGGCAGGGTGAGGTTGATCAACTTGCGGGTGGCCAGGCCGCCAAGGGCATCGGTTTTTTCCTGGATCAGGGTGAACTTTGGTTTCCCGAGGTTCCCCGGGACCTGGCCATAGACGTTCTGCTCAAAAAGCGCGATGAGCTCCGGGCGGCGCTTGGCTGTCCAGGTTTCCGCGCGGGTCACCGCGGTGCCGTCCGCGCAGACCAGCGCCTGAGGCAGCGGCAGGTCGCCCGCCAGGGATTCGTCCACATTGCCGCGGCCCTGCACGGCAAGCACAAGAAACAAGGCGGCAAGGAGGCGGCGGGTCATCTGGGAATCAATTGCGGGCTTTCAGTGTTCAGTTTTCAACGTTGAGGGGAAGGAGAGAAGCTTGCTCGCTTTCACCACCCGAGCGTTTCGTTATGTGCCGGGGACAGACCCCGATGCTCCCCGGGGACAGACCCCGATTCTTCCCTGGGTTCCCCGCGGGCATGTCTGAATCGGCCATTTCGCAGTTGCGCGGCGTGGTGGTTAGGACGTCTGTATGGAGTGGTGGCGGGGCTGGCTCCGGGACGGAGCGCATCGGCGCCACGGTGAATCGGAACCCTCAAAACCGTGAAAGGATCGCTATGAAAACCACTGAATTGGAACAGGCGGAAGTGAAGAATTTCACCTCACCGGATGAAGTGCGGGAGTTTCCGCTCGGACGGGCGGAGCTCATCGAGGTGGGTGGCGCAACCGTGGGGCGGGCGACCTTGCAGCCCGGCTGGCGCTGGTCGGAATCCATCAAGCCGATTGCCCAGACACCAAGTTGCCAGGCGGCGCACTTCCAATACCATGTTGCCGGCACTCTGCGGATACGCATGGACGACGGGACCGAACTGGATTGCAAACCCGGCGATGTCTCGGCCGTGGCACCGGGGCACGACGCCTGGGTGGTTGGCGATGAACCGGTCGTGATTGTGGATTTCCAAGGCATGATCGACTTCGCCAAGGCGCATTGAGACCGGCGGCCGGGAGCTTGTCCCACTGCTCAGGAGGCGCGGGCATCCAGCCGGGACATGATCTCGATGCTAGGACGCGGCCCAATCTGCCGGTGAGACGGCCAAATCGCCTGGGTTGGCGTCAGGACCGCGGTCCGCTGCCGAAGCTCTCACGGGCTTCGCTACAGCTGGCGGCCAACTGTTCTGTGGGCGGGTTGAAAAAAGGCGTGATCGCCGGGGAAAAAGCCCGATGATCTGCCGCCTAGAGCCGCCCACCGGGGCGGACCGCCCACCTTGCCACCATCATGAGCTCGCCACCAACCCTTGGAGCTGACCGGATTCCAGCCACTGGATTCCTCCTCATCCCGGGCCGCCTCGGATTCCAGGACCTCATGGCCCTGGCGAAGATGTTCCACGACCGGCCCATCACCTGGCTCATCGAGGAGTCCGCCAAGCTCGACCCGATGGTGCGCGACTTCCTTGAGCGCAGCGGCAAATCCGGCGCCTCGTTTGCCGCCGACGACGCCGCTCCGGCCGCCGTCGGCGAGGCGCTCAAAGCAAAACTCGAAAACCGCGGCATCCTCGTCTTCATCGGCGCGCCGGTCATCGCCCGCCCTGGCGAGCCGATCCATGTCCCCGGCAAAATCCTCAAAACCCTCTGCAGCTTCAATCTCCCGGTTCTGCCGCTCGCCATCGACTGCCCGCGCGAAGTCGCCCTGTCGATCGATTCCGCCCGCTCCGCTGCCAACGTCTTCTCCTTCGGTAACCTCATCCCCGCCTCCGCTGCCTCCGCCGCCGCCTACCGCGAACACCTCTTGGAGGCCAGCGAGCGCGCTTTCTCTAACAGGCCCTTCCTCGCCGGCTCGCTCGCCGTGGCCGTGCTCGCGGGCCTCAAGAAGCATGGACGGACCTGCAAGCTCCACGACGGCTCGGACGACTCGGTGCTGGGCTTTGACCGGCTGCTAGGCGCGGCTGCGGCGCTCTCCAAGGAGATCCGCAAGCTGACCCGCAAGAGCCGCGTGGGCATCATCCTGCCGCCGGGCAAGGGCGGCCTAGTGGCCAACGTGGCGGTGCTCTTCGCCGGCAAGATCCCGGTGAACTTCAACTTCACCGCCTCCCACGAGGCCGTCCGCTCAGCCATCCGCCAGGGCGACATCGACAAGTTCATCACCGCGGACCCGTTCGTGCGCAAGGTCTCGTCGTTCCCGTGGCCACCCAACCGCGACCTCATCTTCATTGAGCGGCTGCTGCCGGCTCTCAAACCGAAAATCATCCGCTGGGTCATCGCCGCGAAACTCCTGCCCACCGCGGTGCTGGCGAAATTGTTGGGCATCGGCCGGCGGCGCAACAACGACGAGGCGGTCCTGCTGTTCACGTCCGGTTCGTCGGGCGAACCGAAAGGCGTGGGTCTAACCCACCGCAACGTGCTGGCCAACGTCTGCCAGTTTGGCAGCCGCCTGTCGCTGCCGCACGGGGCGAAGATTCTCGCCTCGCTGCCACTGTTCCACTCGTTTGGCAGCACCGTGACGATGTTCTTCCCGCTCATCGAGGGCGTC
>JBILQA010000044.1:0-12988 GCA_044373535.1 Akkermansiaceae bacterium
CACGACGGCGCGCGTCCCTGTCGGCCAGTGGACTCGGCTGACGTTGGAGGCGGATTTGGAATCCCTGCGGTTTTCGGCGCGCCTTGGTGAGGGGGCCGGCGAGGAGATTTGCCGCGATGTCCCGTTTGCCGCCGGCGCCGAGCGCAGCATCGCCCAGCATGGAATTGAGTCCGTTAAGGTCAAGGTGCCCGCGTGGCGGCTCTTCAACACGTTGATCTTCCTGCCTGCCGAGGACGGCCGCGAGCCAATCCACCTTGACGACGTTTCCTTGCAATGGCGGCCCGCTGAACCTGGCGCACCGCAAGGCAAGGACCGCCGCCTCAGCGAGAATTTCGAGGACCTAAAGCCCGGCGCCAGCGAGTTCCCCGGGCGGTCGTGGCAAATCGAGTCCGGCGGCTCCGCGCCGAAGTCCGGCGCGGCATTTTTCATTGAGCGCACGACGTCGTTTGGTGCCGGCAGCCGATGCCTGCGCACCGCGGGCGGTGGCCGGTTGACCGCGCCACTTGGGAACCTGCCGACCAACGGCCCGCTCACCATTGACCTCGATCTGTTTGTCCGCTCCGGCAAAGCTTCGCCGATCCTCCTGCCGGATCCCGCCGCGCGCTCACCTCACAGCGTCACCCTCTCCGTCGAGGGCAATGGGGCGCCAGCGGTCCGCGTGGCCGCTGTCGATGGGACCTGGCGCATTTGGGATGGCACCCAGTGGATGGACACTGGCCGCGCCGTCACCCTGGATGGCTGGGGACATGTCCAGCTTGTCATCGACCCGAAAAAACGCACCTTCCGGCTAGTCACCCAGCCGATTGGCGAGGCGCCGCGCCTGGTTGCCGAGGCTCCTCTGGCGGCGGACGTTCCAGGGCCGCTGCGCTTGGTCATCGAGCCGTCCGCCACTCCGCGGCAGGCAAGCTGCCTGGATAACCTTGAGGTCACCGGGCCGTGAGGGGCGAAAATTCTGCGTAGCGAACTCCGTGCGGTTTCCCTGCCGAAGCTCTCACGAGCTTCGCTACCAGAACGCTCGAGCGCGCAGTGGACTTCAGCCTCCCCCGGTCAAACACGTCCATGAAGTCCGCAGCTCAGCCCGGCCCATGCGCCATCCGGGGCATTGGCCATTGACTTTCTGCTAGAGGTTGTTAGCTCATTCAGCCTCCCCCCTAGTATGAAAATCCCCCTGTGTCTGATTGGTTGTGCTGTTGCGGCAGCGTTGTCACTGGTGCCATGTTCCGTGCGTGCGACGCCGGTTAATGGCGCCGTATTTTCCGAATCGGTGTTCGCTTCCGGATTGCCATTTCCCACCGGGATGGCGTGGGCGCCGGACGACTCCGGGCGGCTCTTTGTCACCTGCAAAGGCGGTGAGGTGCGCGTGGTTCAGCGGACCAGCGGAACGACGACCGGCACGGTGCAAACCACCCCATGGGCAACATTCAGCCCGATCGTCACGACCGGCGAATGCGGCCTGATCGGGATGTGCTTTGACCCGGGATTCCGGACCAATCGCTACGTCTATTTCTTTGTCACCACCTCAACGCCCAACGGCCAGCAGATCATCCGCTACACCGACAACCCGGCGACCAACACCGGGACAAACCCAACAGTGATCATCAGCAACCTGCCAACCCGCGGGGGCAACCACAACGGCGGCGGCCTGGGCATCGGCCAGGACGGGCGCCTGTACTGGTCGGTGGGCGACAATGCCAACAATGTCGGCGCCAACAATGACCTCGTCTCGCTTGGATCCAAGGTTGGCCGGGCCAACCGATTCACCGGAGCAGCCCTCAACGACAACCCGTTCAATGACGGCGCCGGGCCCAACAACGACCTGATCTGGGCGCGTGGATTCCGCAACCCCTTCACGCTGACGTTCCAGCCAACCAGCGGCAAACTCTGGCTCAACGTGGTCGGCAGTTCCACCATCAGCCTGACCAAGGGCTATGAGCAAGCCTTCACGGTGCCACGCGGCGGCCACGGCGGATGGAGCCTGTATGAAAACAGCCAGCCGGCCGGTTACCTCACGCCGGCAATTTCCTACCGCATCGACGCCGCGCTGGCCGCCGCGCTCACCCCCACCGGTGCGGTGCGCAAAAATGGCACCGTGACCTTCACCACCACGGGATTCCAGTCCCTACGCAAGGGCGCGAAGGTGACCGTCGCCGGTGTGAGCGATGTGAGCTTCAACGGCACCTACTACGTGGCCGCGCGCCTGAGCGACACGCAGTTCAGCGTCACCCAAGCGGGTCCTGACGCCACCAGCGGCAACGGCACGGCGACCACCGACAACCTGGGTGCAGCCATCACCGGCGGATGTTTTTATGACAGCACCGCCTTCCCCGCGGCCTACTTTGGCAACTACTTCTTTGGCGACTACAGCAGCGGCCGGATGATCCGCGCCGCTCTGGACAGCAGTGACGAGCCTATCAGCGTGGACACCTTTGCCACCGCCATTGGCCAACAAGTGGACTCCACCGTGGGCCCCGACGGAGCAATCTACTCGCTGCGCCACCTGGCCACCGGCAGCATCCGGCGCATCGCGGCGATTGCCAGCCAGCAAAACCTCGTCGTCCAACCGACCTCCTTGGGCGTCATGGAAGGCGGCAGCGCGCTTTTCAACGTGAGCCTGGCGTCCGCCCCGGCGGCGGATGTCACCGTGACGATCAGCAAAACCAGTGGCGACTCCAACCTCGCCATCTCCGGGCTATCCACCCTGACCTTCACCCCGGCGAACTGGAACATCTGCCAAAGCGTGGTACTGACGGCCTCCGAGGACTCTGACCGGACGATCGGCACGGCCCTCTTCAAGGTCTCCGCACTGGGACTGACATCCTACACCGTCAATGTCCGCGAGGTCGAAAATGACGAGCCGCGCCTGCTGCTCTCCAAGAACATCGTCTCGCTCAACGAAGGCAGCAGCACCACCCTGAGCGTCAGCCTGGCGGTCGCGCCCACGACCAACGTGACGGTCACCGCGGCGCGCAGCTCGGGCGATACGAGTGTTGCGGTGACGGCCGGCGCATCGCTGGTTTTCACGCCCACGAACTTTGCCACGCCGCAGACGGTCACGCTTGCCGCGCTCGCCGATTCCAACAGTGTCACCGGCACCGCCAAAGTGAGCGTCGCACTCTCCGGCGACCCGACGCGCGTCGTCGACGTGACCGCCGTGGACAATGGCAGCGCGTCGCCGGCGATCACCAGCACCCCGCCGCTCAGCGCCGTGGTCAATGCGCCCTATAAATACACCGCCACCGCCACGGGCAACCCGCTGCCGAGCTTCTCTCTCCTGACCAAGCCAGCCGGCATGACGGTGGATTCCGCCTCCGGCGTGATCAGCTGGACACCCACGGCGACGGGAACCTTCCCGGTGACCCTGCAGGCCAGCAGCAGCTACGGCACCGCCGCGACCCAAAGCTTCAACCTCGTGGTCAATCCCGACACCGCGCCACAAGCCATCATCAGCCAACCGCTTGCGGGCAGCACGATTTCCGGCACCACCGCGGAGTTCTTCGGCAACGGCATCGACGACGTGCGCGCAGTCAAGGCGGAGTTTTTCGTCGACGGCGTGCTGGCCTACACCGACCTCGGTGATGGCGGCGGCCACTTTCACCTCAACGGCGGCCACAACCTCTTCAACACCACCCTCTGGCCCAACGGCTCACACACCCTGCGCATGCGCGTGACGGACACCATCGGCCAGACCGGCTTCTCCGAGGTGCAGGTGTTTTTTGCCAACGGAGTCAGCCAGTGGCAGGCCCAGGGATTCAGCGTAAGCGAACAAGCCGACCCCGCCATCAGCGGCAGCAGCGCTGATCCCGACGCCGACGGTCTTTCCAACCTTCTCGAATACGCCCTCAACCTGAACCCGCACGCACTCAACCACGACGCCATGCCCAGCGTGACCAAGCGAGACGTCGCAGGTGTCCCCTACCTCACCCTCACCTTCACCCGCGTGAAATGGGCCACCGACCTGCGCTACACGGTTGAAGCCGCCGACGGCCCCGAAGGCCCATGGACCCAGATCGACCCGCTTCTGCCGGCAAACCAGCTCAGCGTCCTCGACGACACCCCCTCCACCGGGCTGCAGACCATCACCGTGCGCGACATCCTCTCAGCCAACCGTCCGATGCGCGTTATGCGCCTCAAAGTGACTAAATAAACGCGCCGAAATCAACCCGTGGGGCCGGGGTGCGCTATCCAAGCGCTTACTCCGGCCCCATTTTGTTCCCGCGCCCGATGCTCTGCACCGACGGTCGGTGCCGCCCAAGGACCCGAGGGACCTCCGCGCGAACTGCCACCCCGACGAGGCGTTTCAACTCCGCGAGCTGGAAATTGCGTGGAAGACCCCCCCGGCGCTGCGCGTAGAATCGTTGCAGTGGAGCGACTTGGCGTTGACTTTGGGCGCAAGCTTGTTAACCCAAAAAGGCTCCCCAATCGTGTATGAAATTCCATCTTTTTTCTCACCTTTGGCTTTTGCGCGCGGTACTGGCGGTTCTCACCTTGAGCTCAGTCCGGGCGGCCCCGGTCGATACGACGAACTTTTCCGAGACGAGCTTTGTTTCGAGTAGCAACCTGGCGTTCCCCACCGGGCTTGCCTGGGCGCCGGACGGATCGGGCCGGCTGTTTGTCATCTGCAAGGGCGGCCAAGTGCGCATCGTCCAGCACACCAAGGGAAGCGCCAGCGGGACGGTCTTAGCCGATCCCTGGGCCACCTTTGGCACCACTGACCCGGCTACGCCAAACTCGATCGGTACGATTATCACCGCCAGCGAATGTGGCCTGATTGGCATGTGCTTTGACCCCGGGTTTGTAACCAACCGCTACGTTTACTTTTTTGTCACCACTTCGACGAGCGTGCAGCAGATCATCCGCTGCACGGATGATCCGGTCACTAACACGGGATCCAATCCAACGGTCATCGTCAACAACCTGCCGACCCGCGGCGGCACCCACAACGGCGGGGGCCTCGGCATCGGCCAGGACGGCCGACTCTACTGGTCGATTGGTGACAATAACAGCACACCCAACGGAGGGACCAATCTAACATCGCTGGCCGCCAAGGTCGGCCGGGCCAACCGCTTCACCGGCGCCGGTCTCAACGACAACCCCTTGTGGGACGGAACAAGCGGCGTCAAAGACTTGATCTGGGCGCGCGGTTTCCGTAACCCGTTCAGCCTAACTTTCCAGCCAACCAGCGGGAAACTTTGGCTCAACGTGGTGGGAAGCTCGGTGACGAGCCTGACGAAGGGCTATGAACAGGCGTTCATCGTTCCCCGCGGGGCCCACGGCGGCTGGAGTGCTTACGAGAACAGCCAACCCGCTGACTCCACTTTCTTGTCCCCTGCGATTTCCTACCGCATCGGTCCGGTCCTGGCCTCGACGCTCACAGCCACTGGCGCGGTGCGCAACAACGGCACCGTGACCTTCACCACCACGGATTTCCAGCCCCTGCGCAAGGGCGCCAAGGTGACCATCGCAGGGGTGACCGACACGAGCTTCAACGGCACGTTTTTTGTCGCCGCGCGTTTGAGCGACACTCAGTTCAGCGTCGTCCAAGCGGGACCCAACGCCACCAGCGGCGGCGGCACGGCGACGACCGCTTACATGGGAGAATCGATCACTGGCGGCTGCTTTTACGACGCGACGGCCTTTCCGACCGCCTACCGCGGCAACTTCTTCTTCGGCGACTACGTCAGCGGCCTCCTGTTCCGCACCACCTTGGATGGCAACGACGAGCCAACCAGCGTGGATAACTTTGCCACCGGCATCAGTTCATATATCGATTCAGCTGTGGGGCCGGATGGAGCGATTTACTCGCTGCGCCACTTGGCCACGGGAAGCGTTCGGCGCACGGCGACGACGAGCAGCCAGCAGAACCTGGTCGTGCAACCGACCTCGCTGGGAGTAATGGAGGGCGGCAGCGCGGTTTTCAACGTGAGCCTGGCATCCGCCCCCGTGGCCGATGTGACCGTGACGATCAGCAAAACCAGTGGAGATGAGGATCTTGCCATCTCCGGCGCCTCCACCCTGACGTTCACTCCGACGAACTGGAATGTCTACCAAAGCGTGGTCCTTGCAGCCGCTGAGGATGCGGACCGGACCTGTGGCAGTGCCGCCTTCCAAGTTTCCGCCTCGGGTTTAAGCTCCTACAGCGTCAACGCCCGTGAGGTGGAAAATGACGAACCGCGCCTGCGGCTTTCCAAGAATCTTGCCACGGTTGCCGAGGGGGCCAGCACCACGCTCACGGTTAGCTTGATGGAAGCGCCAGCGACCAACGTCACAGTCACCGCCGCGCGCACCTCCGGCGATGGCAGTGTGGCCGTCACCGGCGGAGCAAGCCTCACATTCACGCCGGCGAACTTTGCCACGGCCCAGACGGTGACCATCGCCGCGCTGGCTGACGCCGACAGCGTGGCGGGCACCGCAGAGATAAGCGTCGCGATGGCCGGCGATCCGGATCGAATCGTCGACATTTCCACCACGGACAATGGCAGCGCCTCGCCAGTCATTACCTCCACCCCGTCGCTCACCGTCGTGGCCAATACGCTCTATCAGTACAATTCCGCCGCCACCGGCAACCCCGTCCCCACATTCTCCCTGACGACCAAACCGACGGGCATGACCGTGGACTCGTCCACCGGCATCGTCACCTGGACACCCACCACCATCGGCACCTATCCGGTAACCTTGCAGGCCAGCAACGGCTACGGTACCGCCGCCAGCCAGAGCTTCAACATCGTCGTCAGCGCCGATACGCCGCCTCAGGTTTCCATCAGCCAGCCGCAGCCGGGCAGCACCCTTTCCGGCACAAATGCCGAGTTCTTTGGCAACGGCGTCGACGATCTCGGCGCAGTCAAGGCGGAGTTCTTTGTCGATGGCGTGCTTGCCTACACCGATCCGGGTGACGGGGGCCACTTCCACCTCGGCGGCGGCCACAACCTGTTTGACACCACCCTCTGGGCCAACGGCCCGCACACGCTGCGCATGCGCGTGACGGACACCGCTGGCCAGACGAGCTTCGCTGAGGTCCAAGTGTTTTTTGCCAACGGGACCAATCAATGGAAATCCGAGCTCTTCTCCCCGACCGAGCAGGCCAACGCGGCCGTCAGCGGGCCCCTGGCCGACCCGGACGGCGACGGCCTGCTCAACCTCCTTGAGTACGGCCTCAACCTCAACCCGAAGGCCAGCAACCCGAACGGCCTGCCGAGCGCGGCGCTCCACAGTGTGGCTAACGTCCCCTACTTCGGTTTGACCTTCACCCGGGTAAAATGGGCCACCGACTTGACCTACCACGTCGAGGCCGCCAGCAGCCCCGCGGGACCTTGGACGCTCATCGACCCGCTCCTGCCCCAGAACCAGCTCAGCGTGCGCGATGACACCCCGTCGCCCGGCCTGCAGACAATCACCGTGCGCGATGCCCTGCCCGCCAGCGGCAGTTCCCGCATGATGCGCCTGCGCGTCACCAAATAAGCGCCCCCGCCCGCGGCGCCAGTTTTTCATCCCCTGCGCGCAACTCCGGGGCCCCTGGCGGGTTTCTCCACCATCGGCCAGCGCTTTGTGCTGCCAGTCACCGCCTTTTCTGCCATGAATCCAACCCACTTGCTTCTAACCCTCGCCAGCCTCGCGGCCACCGTCGCGCTTGCCCATGCCCAAGAGGATGGCGATCCACGCCCCGAGCGCCGCGAGATTCCCAAGGACGTCGTCGCCAAGTTCGACACCAACGGCGACGGCGAGCTCGACGAGACCGAGCGCAAGGCCGCTCGCCAAGCCATGGGCAACCGCCCCAAAAGGGAATTGCTCAAGCGCTTCGATAAGGACGGCAACGGCCAACTCGATGAATCCGAACGCAAGGCCATGCGCGAGGGCGGCCGCGCCAGGGAGGAAATGCTCAAGCGCTTCGACAAGGATGCCAACGGCGAACTCGATGAGGAAGAGCGCAAGGTGGCTCGTGAAACCATGGGCGGCGGCATGAAGGAGGAAATGCTCAAGCGTTTCGACAAAGACTCTAACGGCGAGCTCGACGAAACCGAGCGCAAGGAGGCTCGCGAATCCATCGGCCGACGCGCCAAGGAGGAAATCCTCAAGCGCTTCGACGCCAACAACGACGGCATCCTCAGCGACGACGAGAAAGCCAACGCCAAAGCCGCCGCTGAGGCAAAAATGCAGGAGCGCCGCGCCGCCATGCTCAAAAAATTCGACACCGATGGCGATGGCAAACTCAACGAGGAAGAGCGCAAGTCCGCCGGCTGGGAATTCTTCCGCGGCGAGCGCCCCGAATAGCCCACGCTGTCACCCAAGTCGCTCGTCAACGCGTCCCCGCCGCTCCTGCGACTCCCGTTCTCAAAGCTCCTGATCAATCGCCTTGAGCGCCAGGAATAGCTCGCTCCAGCGCTCGGTGCGCGGCCGCAGCTGCTGCTTGGCGTCTGCGATGCGCCGACGCACCGCTTGGAACATCGTCGCGTACTCGAGGAAAAACTCGCGCACCCCGTTCTGGTAGTCATCCGCGAGCATCTCGCCAAAGCGGTGGCGGGATCCCGCCAAGTGGTCGGCAATCTCGCGCACAACCGCCCCGCGGCTCCGCTGCGCCTGGACCGCCCCGCCTAACATCACTGACGCCGCCACCCCCAGCGCGAGCCACGGCACGAGCTGCGCACCCAAAAACCCCGCCACTCCCGCGGCACTGACAAACGCCAGCGCCAGCGACGCCAGTCGGCTCAACACCAAGCGCCGCCGCTGCAGATGGCTCTCCAGCATCGCGCGCAGCTTCAGATTGAGCACCGGCTGGCGCGACGCCATGCCAAGGCGCTGGACAAACTCGTCGCGGGTCTTCCCCAGCCCGTCCAGACAGCCTTCAAACGGTGGGATCTCGATGTTCATGCGCGCGCGCACCCGCGGCTGCAACGCCGACCAATGCTCGCGGCACACCTCCATGAGCGCCGCCGCGTCATTGCGCGCGCGTTCCTCCATGCCCGCCTTCACCGCCTCTATCAAATGTTTCTCCGTCTCGCTGGCCGCCGCGTCCACTCCCAGCAATGTCGCGAAACTCCGCAGCACCCCGAGCCGCCCGCCGAGAAACCTCGCTGTCATCGCCCCCTCGGCGGCAAACACGTCGCCCAGCCCGCCGGCCCTGCGCACGAACCCGCGGGTATGCTTCTCGCGCTCATGGTCGACCTCCGCCTCAAGCTGGCGCAGGAACGCCCCGTGGTCCTCGCCAAGGCGCACCTGCTCCTCGATCCGGTCCTCGATCCGCCGCAGCAGCACCGCCACCTCGTCTCTCACTCCCTGCAGCACCTCCTGGCGCCGTACCGACTCACATACCACAGCGGTGATGAAGTCCTCCAGCGCTGACAACCCGCTGGCCTCCACCGCGCGCCAGTCAACCGGCTCGCTCCGCTTGCCCGCCAGCGCGCGCTGCGCGGAAACCGGAAAAACCGCCGGCGCACGGCCAAGGCGCTTCTGCGCCAAATCCCTAACGTGCTCGCCTATCACCTTCAACTCGGCCGCCTCGCTGCGGTCGGATTGTTGGATGACAAACACCACCCGGTCCAACAACTCGGGCGGCACCTGCGAGACGAGGTCCCAGGTCGCCGCGCTCCACGGGTTGCCCACCGGAAAGACAAACAGGATGAGATCGGCCGCGGGCAGGAGCTTCCCTGCCGTGCGCTCGTGGCCCTTGAGCGCGCCATTGGTGCCCGGGGTGTCCACCAGGTTGAAGTTGCGTAAAAACCCGGCGTTGCGCCAACAGGCATCCAGCCCGGGCTCGAGCTCGTCGTCGCGCTCGTCCTCGCCAAAACCATAGCGCTGGATCCGCCCGCTGCGCGCCACCACCCCGGCGGGACAAATCTCCCGCCCAAACAGCGCGTTGAGAAGCGTCGACTTCCCCGCATGGGTCTCGCCAAAAACCACAAACAAGAATGGCTCGCCGAGGCGCTCGCCCAACGACTCGCCGTTGGCTCCCGGAGCCACCTCCACGCCCGTCTGCGCCGCAAGCTCTAACACCCCGCGCACCACCCCCGCGAGCCTCTGGCGCCGCGCCAAATACCCTTCCCCAAACCTCCCCGGCGCCCGGGACACGGAAAATCCTGACATCATTCGTAGTAGGTTCACCCGCCGCCCGCCCCAGCGGCCTACGGCAGCCTTGTTGCTAGCCAATCCGCCGGCCGCTTGTCACGACCCGTTTTCCATCCGCCCAGCCACCAGCCCAAACCACCCTCCGCGTCGATTCTCTGCTTCCTTTGCCGCACCCCCGTGGCATCTTCCCCAGCCGTGCCCCTACGCCTGCCCACCATCGCTTTGCTGCTCATGACATTTCTCTCCGCCACCGCGGCCGAGCCTGACCGCGCCGCCGCAGCCGCCGCCAGAGTGCGCCCGCAGCTCGATAAAATCCTCGGTGAAAAGTCCCTCCACTTTGGCGACCCCGTCTTCCTGCGCATCTTCAAACACGAACGCCTCCTCGAAGTCTGGCTGCGTGAGCCTAACATGAAGTCCTACCGCCTGCTGAAAACCTGGCCCGTCGCCGGCATGTCCGGAGTCCTCGGGCCGAAGCTCGCCGAGGGCGACTTCCAAGCACCGGAGGGATTCTATTCCGTCCCGCCCAGTGAGCTCAACCCGCAGAGCCAGTTCCACCTCTCGTTCAACCTCGGCTTCCCCAACAGCTACGACCGCGCCCACGGGCGCACCGGCACGTTTCTGATGGTCCACGGGTCGAATCTATCCGCCGGCTGCTTCGCCATGACCGACCCCGCCATCGAGGAAATCTACACCCTCTGCGCCGCAGCCCTCAACAACGGCCAGAGCGCCTTCCCGGTCCACATCTTCCCCTTCCGCATGACCCCGGAGCGCCTAACCGCCGCCGCCGGCCATCCGTCCCTCGACTTCTGGCGCAACCTGCAAGAAGGCTACGATGCCTTCGAGGCCTCCCGCATCCCTCCCCGCATCAACGTCTCGGCCCTGCGCTACGTCATTGAAAAATAAATTGCCCGGCGACTCCCGCGCCGCCCTGCTAGATTTGCTTCCCCTCGCGCCCCGTCCGGGCTAGCGTCCCGGCCGGCCGCCGCCGCCTGCGGGGATGCACCCGCGGGAGGTGTTTCTCCGCTTCGCGGCCCGCACCCCACACGCGCCCATAGCTCAGTTGGATAGAGCACCGGATTTCTAATCCGTAGGTCGAAGGTTCGAATCCTTCTGGGCGCGCCAAGGGGTCCCATGCTTGAGCGCTCATCCCATCGAGCGCTTGTCGCGCGCCCACGCCCGCGGGGCAAGCTCACAGCTCCCCTCGCCGCTCGCGCACTGCGCGGCGGGCAGCGCTTGCAGCGCCCCGGCAAGCTGCCTGTCGCCGCCCAGGCGCAAAAGCCGCGAGAGCCCCAGGCGGTTCTGCGAGACCAAGTGCACCGCATTGCGCACCAGCGGCGCAAACACCGGCGCCGCCAAGCGCTGCGACCACCCGCGGTACTCACGCGTCGCCCACAGGCACGTCAACCAGGCCCCGGTACCCTGCCACCACTGGCCGTCGTCGGCGAGCACCACCACGTCGCGGCCCGGATCCAACAACCCGATCCCCGGAAAGATCTCCTCCGCCGCAGGCGCGGCAAAGTCGATGAACTCCACCGCTACCCAGCGCGGCTGCGCCTCAAGCCAGCGGCTGAAACCGCGGCACAGCCCACAGCCGGGGTCGTGGAAGATTGTCAGCTTGCGTATCATCCTGCGCTTGGGTGGTTGGGTGGAGCAATCACTCACTCTAATCGAGGCGACCGGCCGCGGGCATCGGCGGGGGCATCAGCTCGTGGTTGGCGCGCTTGCGCAGCTTCGTGAGCACCAACAAGTTGAAGAAGTGCATCGCGCCCAGCACCAGCAGCACCACCCCGAGCTTGCTGCTGAGCGCCTCGAAGATCCCGCGCACCTCGACGACCTCGTCCACGAGCTTCAGGTAGAGCGACACAAAACCGAAGTTCACCAGATAGAAACCAACCACCAACAGTTGGTTCACGCTCTCGGCGAGCTCCGCATTGCCGTGAAAGCAATCCACCAAGAATACCTTGCCGTTGCGGTGCAGCGTCCTGGCCACCCACACCGTCACCGGCATGGCTAACATCAAATACAATCCATAGGTGATTACTGTCGCGTTCATTTGCTTGGGTGGTTTCGTGGTTTCTTTTTGTTCTCGTTGTTTCAGTAAAAAGTGAAAGAATCGGGCCGCAAACTCCCCGGGTGCGCAATTGGCCGCTTAACCCAGCAGCTTGGCCGCAAGCTGGATAGCGAAGCCGTGCTTCATCCCGGAGACCTTGTCGGCCATCTTCGAGGCAAAGCCGGCAAACTCCTCGAGCCGGCAGATCTGCTCGTAGAATGCGCGCCCCTCGGGCGTGCCAATCTCCGCGCTGTCGTCGGCACAGCGCTTGAGCAAGGCCACGGCGGGCTCTAGCTCACGCCGTTTGCGCTCGCGCGCCACGATGGTGAAAATCTGCCAGACGTCCTTCTCGGCCTCGAAGAAATCCCGCCGCTCGCCCATCTTGACGACCACCTTGATCAGGCCCCAGGCAACCAGCTCCTTGAGGTTCGAGTGAGCGTTGCCCCGGCTGATCGTCAGCTCCTCCATCACCTCGTCCGTCGAGAGCGCATCCGCCGAGGTCATCAGCAGCGCATGGATCATTGCCATCGTCCGGTTGATCCCCCACTGCGTCCCCAGCGCCCCCCACTGCGACACGAACTCCTCGCGCGTCGCCTTGAGCTTCGCCTCGTCCGCCAGCCGCGCCGCGCTTGGTTCCAACCCCGCTCCTTGCGCTTCCTGCGCTTTTTTGTGGTTGCTTCCGCCTGGCATGCTTTCACTTTTTACTGAAACTTCAAAACCAGCAAGAAGAATCTGCCGCTTTGGGTTAAATTTTCCCGCATGGTTGCCGCCCTCCTTGACTGCGCGCCCCGCGGGCTGCTTGGCTGGGCGCCATGACTGCTAGGCGCGCCATTATCCTGTTAGGACTGCTGGGTTTGTTGGGGCATGTCGGAGCGGCGCATG
>JBILQA010000296.1:0-3729 GCA_044373535.1 Akkermansiaceae bacterium
TTCACAGATCGGGAGGAGATCACCGATTTCCGCGATTTCTGCACACATGTGGACCGCATGAAGTTTCGCGATTTTGCGCTGCGGTTGATGGACAAGGGTATCTACATGAACCCGTCGGCCACGCTTCATTCGCTATCATCGGTGGTGCATACTGAAGCAGATATTGCCGCCACGGCGCGTGCCATGGCGGAAGTGCTGGAAGAAATGCCGTGAGGATCGGAATCCTTGGTGTTGGGAACCTTGCCGCTTATCTGGTGCGCGGCGCACAGGGGGCCGGGCATACTTTCGTGCTGTCGCCGCGCGGGGTGGAACGGGCGGCCGATTTGGCTGCGCAGTTCAGCTGCGAGGTGGCGGCCAGCAATCAGGCGGTAGTGGATTCCTGTGACCATGTCCTTGTCTGCTTGCCAGCCGCCGAGGGGATGGCGATCCTGCGCGGATTGACCTTTTGCGCGGGGCAATCGGTCTGTTCGGCGATGGCGGCTGGGGCGTCGCTAGAGGATGTGCGGGCGGCTGTGCATCCGGCAGAAGGCTGGCTTTCGATGATGCCGGGTTATGCAAATGCCTTTTCGGTAGGGCCGACGCTGCTTTATCCGCCAAACCCGGGCTGGGCGCGGTTTTTCGCGGCCTGTGGGCCGGTGCATGAGATGGCCGATGCCAGAAGCTTCGAGGTGGCTGCGGTGTTTGGGGCGATGTCGGGGGCGACCGTGTTCCTGATGCGCCATCTGGCGGCATGGTATGAGAGTGAGGGGCTCAGCCCAGAGATCGCGCGGCGACTGGTGGCCGAAACGCTGCGCGGCAACGCCGAGGTCTTGCTGCAGGCGGACGAGTCCCTGGATGCGATCTGTCAGGGGGTGACCACACCGGGCGGGATTACCGAGCAACTTCTGGGAGATTTGAACCGGGATGGGGCTCTGGACAGTTGGCACAAGGCAATGACCCGCGTGCAACACCGGATGGGCGGTGTTGGCTCCCGATGATCGCGGACGATTCACGTTGCGACTGCTCGCGGTGAGATATGCGGTAAAAGCAAGCCATCACCTGCCGGGCACGGGGCGACAAACGGGTCCAGCCACTGCACTGTGCGCTGCTGCGCGGCTCACTGCTGACTTGGCCGGGCAGGGAGATGACCTGGCTTGCGCCGCATGAAGGTCTTCCGGTTCGTCCGGGTTGCCCGGTTGGGCACTGTCAGAGCAAAATTCTTGCGTGGAGGCTGGCGGTCGCCTAGCGTCGTCAAATGACAAAAATCAACCCAGTCCGATACTTCAAGACCAGTCCGGAAAACATCCGGCTGGCTGTCATGATGTATATCCGGTTCCCTCTGTCCCTGCGCAACGTCGAGGACCTCCTCCAATAGCGCGGCATCGAGATCAGCCATTAAACGTTACGGTTCTGGTGGAACAGGTGCGGCCCGTTGTTCGCTGCGGAAATCCGAAAGCGGCGGGTTTCGGGAGTACTATCGAGCGGTTGGCGCTGGCATTTGGATGAGGTGTTCGTAAAGATCAACGGCCAGCAGCACTATCTTTGTCGGGCCGTTGACCACGAGGACGAGGTGCTTGAAAGCTTCGTTACGAAGAGGCGCGACAAGAAGGCCGCGTTGAAATTCCTAAAGAAAACGCTGAATCGGCATAGTCACGCCGCGGAAATGGTGTTGGATCGCCTCCGCTCCTATGGCGCCACCCCAAAAAAGCTTGGCATTCATGACCGACAGGAAACTGGCCGCAGGGAGAGCAATCGCGCAGAGAACTCACATCAGCCGTTCCGAAGGCGGGAGCGTGCGATGCTCCGTTTCCGGCGCATGCGAACCTTGCAGAAATTCGTCGCCGTTCACGCCTCGGTCCATAACCATTTCAGCCGGGAGCGCGCTCTCCACAGCCGACTGAATTACAAGTTGAACCGCGCCGCCGCTCTCGCTGACTGGCGCGGCCTTCTTGCGGCCTAACAGATTGCCATTGCTCGGAAACTGAGACAAGTTCGCAGTCGTCTGACACCACCGCTGGCGCTGTTTGACGCCATTCACTCGGTGGATCGCCCATCGCTGGCCAACAAGCTCGCGCGGTTGGTGCAGGAACGGGGGGCCGCACCGCAGATGTTCGTGCAGGTGAACACCGGGGTGGAGCCGCAGAAGGCGGGGGTTTTGCCCAGCGATCTGGATGCCTTCCTCGCCCGCTGCCTGGCGATGGATCTGCCGGTACAGGGCCTCATGTGCATTCCGCCCGAGGGGGGGACCCGAGCCCATTTCGCTATGCTGGCCGCGATGGCGGGGCGCAATAGGCTGACGGGGCTATCCATGGGGATGAGCAGCGATTTTGAGGCCGCGATTGCCTATGGCGCCACCCATGTGCGGGTGGGCAGCGCGATTTTCGGCGCGCGGAGTTACGCCTAGCGCATCACGAACGGATCGGGGATCGGGTCGTCCGAGGTGCGCAGCCACACCGCCTTGACCTTGGTATAATCCAGAGCTGCTGCCATGCCGCCTTCACGCCCATGGCCAGAAAGCCCGTGGCCGCCAAACGGCGCGATGGGCGATACCGCGCGGTAGGTGTTGACCCAGACGATCCCGGCGCGGATGCCCCGGATCATCCGATGCGCCCGGGTGACCGAGCGGGTGAAAACGCCCGAGGCCAGCCCATAGGCGGTATCATTGGCAAGGGTCAGTGCCTCATCCTCGGTGTCAAAGGCGATGACCGAAAGGATGGGGCCAAAACACTCTTGAGTGACACAGGGTGCATGCGGGGCGTCGGTGCAGTCGAGTATGGTGGGCGGGTAGTAAAAGCCGGGGCCAGCGGGCGTAATACCGCCAGTGACAAGTTTGGCCCCGGCGGCGAGCGAGGCATCGACCAGCGCCTGAATGCGGTCGCGCTGGCGCTGGGTGCAGAGGGGGCCAACCTCAGTGGTCATCCGGTCGGGTGCGCCAATCGCCACGGCCCCGGCCTTGGACTTCAGCCGGTAGAGCATCGCATCCTTGACTCCGCGCTGCACCAGATGGCGCGAGCCTGCGACGCAGCTTTGCCCGGTAGCGGCGAAAATGCCCGCGACTTGGGCATTGGCGGCAGAGTCCAGATCGGCATCGTCGAACACGATGAAGGGGGATTTGCCGCCGAGTTCGAGCGAGGTTTTTGACAGGTTTTCGGCACTGGCTCGCACGATATGGCGCGCAGTTTCGGGTCCGCCCGTAAAGGCGATATGGGCCACCTTTGGGTGGATGGTCAGGGCGCGGCCGGCATCAGGTCCGCCAGTCAGGATATTGACCACGCCGGGGGAAAAGCCTGCCTCATGCACCAGACGCGCGAACTCCAGCAGGGGCGCGGGGCCGTCTTCCGAGGCTTTCAGCACTACGGTGCACCCCGCCGCCAGCGCCGGGCCAAGCTTGACGGCTGACAGGAAAAGCTGCGAGTTCCACGGCACGATGGCGGCGACCACGCCCACCGGTTCGCGGCGGAGCCAGACCTCCATATCCGGCTTGTCGATGGGCAGATGCGCGCCTTCGATCTTGTCGGCAAGGCCCGCGTAATAGCGGTAGTATTCGGCGACATAGGCAATCTGGGCACTGGTTTCGCGGATGATCTTGCCAGTGTCGCGGGTTTCCAAGGCCGCCAGACGCGGGGCGGCGGCTTGGACCAGATCGGCGAGCTTATACAAAAGCTTGCCGCGCGCCGTGGCCGTCAGCCCGGTCCAAGGCTGGCCCAGAAAGGCACGATGTGCGGCCTCGACGGCACGGGTCACATCGGC
>JBILQA010000297.1:0-3724 GCA_044373535.1 Akkermansiaceae bacterium
GGGTTATTGGCTGCCAGCGGCTTGCCGTCGCGGATCGCCTGCTTCCAGAAGCCCTCGAGCTCGCGCAGGGTTGCCGCCAGGCAATAATCAATGTAGCCGTCGCGCGGGTGCTGCACGGCCGTGAGCGCCGCGTCGGCGGCCTCCCACTGCGGGAAGAAACTCGCCACCCGGACTGCCTCGAGGCGTACCCGCGGCGACTCGTCGCCCGCGGCGGCCTTGACCAGCGCAAGGGCGTTAGGCACCCGCTCGTTCCAGTAACCGATCACCCTAACACCCTGGGCGCGGGCCCGCGGGTCCGGCGACTTGAGGACGCGGGCGAGCAGGTCGAGGTTGACCTGGTTGTGCCACTGATGCACCCAGAGCGCTTCGAGGAGTTGGTGCTCGTAGTCCGGGTCCTTGGGGTCAAGCGACTTGACCCACGCCTTGGCGGCCGCGGCCACCTCGCCGGCGGGGAACTTCCCGAGCTCGATTTTTGCCCGCATGCGGACGTCGTTTTCCGGCTCCTTGAGCAGGTCCAGCAGCTTGGCGACCGGTTCGCCGAAGACCTTCTTGGGCGCGAGCAGCGGGCGGCCCTGATAGGTGATGCGATAGATCCGGCCATGTTGGTGGTCCCGGTTAGGGTCGCGCAGGTGGTGTTGGAGGTGGCCGATGAGCATCTGCGACCAGTCCATGAAGTAGAGTGAGCCGTCCGGGGCCACCGTGATGCCCGACGGGCGGAAGTTCGGCGTCTTGGCCAGGTCGGCCTCGACGAGGGTGCCAAGCGTCACGCCCTTGATTCCGGAGCCCTCCTCGCTGAGCTTGGCGCGGTAGATCCCCTGGGTGCTGATCACGTTGGCGTTGAGGAAGTCCCCCTGCCAGTCGGCGGGAAAGTGGCGGCTTGAGAGGATCGCCGTGCCGGCACACGGGCGGGTTGGCCGGTCCCAGAACGTGTTCATGGGCGGCTGGCTGCCGGCGCTCAGGTGGCCGCTGAACGCCGGCCCGAAGTAGTTGTCGTTGCCCGTCGCGTCGGTAATGAGGTCGTTGCCCCAGCGGTCAAACACCCGCCCGTGCGGGTTGGCAAAGCCGTAGGGAACATGGCGGGTGAACTTGCTGGTGTTAGGCTCGTACCGATAGATCGCCCCGTCGCGGTTGCGGATCGTCCCGTAGGGGGTTTCCACGCTGGTGCGGTGGAACACGCCGTCGCTCAGATAGACCGCGCCGCCCGGCTCCAGGCACATCGAGTTGGTCTCGTGGTGGGAGTCGGCCGCGTCGAGCCCGTGGAGCATGCGCTCGACCTTGTCGGCCTTGCCGTCGCCATCCGTGTCGCGCGCCCACAGCAGGTCGGGCGACTGCATCAAGAGGACGCCGTCCTTGTAGAACTGGAAGCCCGTCGGGCAGTTCAGCCCGTCCATGAAGGTCGTCACCTTCGCCGCCTTGCCGGTGGCGGGATCAAGGTCAATGACTAGCAGCTTGTCGAACACCTTGGTCGTCGGCGTCGTCTCCGGATAGTTTGGCCAGGCGGCAATCCACAGCCGCCCGCGCGTGTCGAAGGCCATCTGCACCGGGTTGACCAGCTCGGGAAATGTCTCCTCAGAGGCGACCAGTTCCACCTTGATGCCCTCGGCGAGCTTCAGGCCCGCGATCGCCTCCTCGCCAGTCTGATAGGGAACCGCCGCGGGCCTGTTAGGGGGAGTCAGGTTCACCGGCGGCAGGTTGTTGTCGCTAACAACCAGGTCGCCCCCCCTTGCGACGGCCCAGATGCGGAGGTCCCTGTTGGCCGTTAGAACATCGCGCTGGGCCATCTCCTGGCCGAGGATGACGGCGTTGGTGACCCCCTCGTAGGCGATCCGCGAGCGCTCGCCGTAGATGTTGAACTGGTCGACGCTGCGGTAGCGGTGGTGCCACTGGAGGTTTTTGTCGAGCACCGCGCGGCGGACTTTCTCCAGCCGCGGGTCGCCGGCGGCAAGCGGGTCGCGCCCAAAGAGCGCCTTGAACTGGACCGCCGCGAGTTGCCGGTCGCCGTCCTCGGTCAGGTGGATTCCATTGATTGTCAGCGGCTTTTTGCTTGCCGCGTAGAGCGCCTGGGAGGGTGTGAAAAGGTCTACGAAAGCCACCTTGCGGCGCGCGGCGACCTCCTGCATCGCCTTGGTGTAGAGCGCCAGGTTGGCGTTGTTGGCCGATCCGTCCGGAAAGTTAGGGCTCTTGAGGTCCTCGTGGGCGATCGGCGAGAGCAGCACCAGGCGCGGCGCGGATTTCCCGTTGTACTTCGCCGCCAGTTGCTTTGTCAGATAGTCATCCAATTGTTGGGTGAACGCCGCCAAGCCGGCCGGCCCGTTGAACGACTCGTTGAATCCCCAGTAGGCGAGGATGACGTCTGCGCCGAAGTCGGTGCCGGCCATGTAGACTGCGCCGTTGGGCCCCTGGGTATCGCCCTTGCGCATCGACAGGAAGTACTCGGTGGTCGGGACTTCGTTGGAGCGCGGGTGGACATTGATCTCGTCGGCGGCAAAGCCGAGGTTGCGCACGGTGAGGTCGAGCTCCGGATGGGCCGCATGGAGCATCGCCTCGAGCCATCCATGGTGCTGCGCCCGGTCGGCAAGCCCCGAGCCGACGATCGCCACGTGCTCGCCCTTGGCGAGGGTCAGCAGCGGCTCCGCGGCGGGCGCGGCCAGCGCATTGACAATCCAGGCGGCGGCAATGCCAAGGCGGGTGAGGAAGGGGGTGGAAATCATGGTTGGACGGGTCGCTACGGCAAGGATGGCCGGAATCTAACTAACAAGGGACCAATTAACTTCGCCGCGGCCCTTTCCCGCTGTTGGAGCCACGGCGCCCTGGCAGTGGGAGGATTGACGGAAAAAGCTCCTGGATTGACGTGGAGCGGGGTATAGCTCGGGACAAGTAGTGATGATGAGAGTGATTTTTCCCCTTAACCGGAAGTTGGATGTGGACCGGCGGCTGTTTGCGGCATGGGTGTGGCTGCGGGCTGGAGCGGCGTTTCTGTTGCTGGCGAGTGCGCTCGCGGCGGCTCCTGCCGGTCGGGAGCCGACGCCCGCGGAGACCGATGCGGCCGTCAAGCCGGCATCCAAGCCAAGCGAGGTGAGCGCGATGGAAGAGCGCTATGCGCTGGCGCGGGAAGTCGCGCGGCAGGAGGAGATTGAGTTTGATGGGAAGTACCGCGCGGCGCTTGAGCAGGTGATGGCCAAGGCCAAGGCCGAGGGGGATCTCGATGGGGTGCTGGCGGCCGAGGCGGCTCTGGCGGCCTTGGAGAAGGACGGGCCCGGGGCGTTCTCGGCGGTTCCCGCGGTGGCCAACCTCCAGCGGATCCGCAGCGCAAACATCCCCGCAGTGCGCGCCAAAACCACCGCCGGACTGATGAAGCTTGAGGCCGCGCGCCTCAAGGAGCTCGAGGCGCTCGTGCCGCAATTAGTCAAGATGGGCGATATCAAGCAGGCCCAGCGCGCCAAGGAGCTCGCCGGGGAGGCGCAAAAGACCCTCGATGGACTGATGGCCAATGAGACAAGGCCGGCGGTGGGGAGGCCGGTGGTGGCGCCGGAGCGCACGCCGGCGGTGGCGCAGTGGATTTGGAGCACTGCGGAGATCAAGAAGGACAGCGTGGTGTTTTTCCGCCGTGCCGTGGAGGTTCCGGCGGGCCTCAGGGAGGCGCGGCTGCGCGTGACCTGTGACGATTCGTTTGAGTTGTTCGTTGACGGCAAGCCACTGACGAGTGGGACGCTGTGGAACGAGC
>JBILQA010000298.1:0-3705 GCA_044373535.1 Akkermansiaceae bacterium
TGCCGGAAACCATCCTGGCCATGACCGTGGAGCCCGACGGCCAGGCTTTCCTCAAGTCCGAGGTGACCGAATTCCAAGACCAGAAGGCCGGCATGGCACAGTGGCAGGGGAAACTAACCGACGCGGAGCTCGCCCGACTGCGCGCCGCCATCGACAAGGCCAACATTCCAGCGATGCCCGCCAAGCTCGCCACCGGCAGGTCGGGCATCGAGGACGGCTGGCGCGGCTCCCTTGCCCTGAAAGGCCCTGCTCTCGATAAAGAGGTCGAGTTCGGCAGCTTCGGCCAACCGGACGAAGCCGGCAAGGCGCTTGCCGCCGCGGTGGCCACCCTCATCGAGTTCATCGAGAAGAAAACCGCAGCTCCACCGGCCCGGTGAGCCGATCTAACCGCCGCCGAGCGCCTCGACCATCTCGAGGCTCTTGCGCGCAGGCAACAGGCTCAGCTCCATCTGGTTCATCACGTAGGCAAACGACCAGCCCGTCTGCGGGTCGCCAAACGCATGGCTGCCACCCGCCCCGGGACTCCCGAACGCGTTGTTGGACCTCCCAAACAACCGCCGCTGCTTGACCCCATCCTCACCCAGTGGATCCATCATCATCCCGGCGGAAAAGGCCGTGCGCGTCCGCATAATCCGGTCCTCACCATTGACACGCCTAACCGACATCCAGCCACGCACCTCCGGAGTGAAGATGCCATCGCCATGCGCGCCGCTGGCGGCCTGATAGAAACGTGCCAGTGCCGTTGCACTGCCAACTCCGCCAAACGCCGCAAACCCAGCCGCCCACGGCTCCGCCGCGTTCATCTCATGGACCGCCTGCAGGCCCCGCGGCGAGCTGAACGCGCGCCTCACGAGGGTTCCCTCAGTTAGGAACTCCCGGTAAAAATCGCTCTCCATGTCGCTCTTGTCAGCCTTGCCCGGATAGAGCCGCGCCACCCGGGAATTCTCGCTTGGCGGCAGTCCGATCCAGAAGTCCAAGTCCAGCGGCGCGGCAATCGCCCGCCGCCAAACCTCCCCCAGCGGCTCCCCGGTCAGACGTCTCACCACTTCGTCCAACAGAAATCCCCACGTCCTCGGGTGGTACCCGTGGCCACTACCCAACCTCCAGTTAGGCTCCTGGGCCTCGATCGCGGAGATGACCTCATCGCGCTCCCAGACGCTGGAACTGCCATCCAGTGCGGCCAGGCCGCATTGATGGGAAAGCATTTCCCCAAAGGTGGCTCCACTCACCGGAAAGCCCGGCCAGACGCGCTCCACCCAGTCATCCGGCCCCAGACCATGGTCCGCCAGCACCCAGAGCAAGGTCGCCGCGGCCGGCCCCTTGGTGGCTGAATAGACCGGCACCAGCGTTTCCTTGGTCCAGCGCCGCACCTTTTCCCGCTCGCACCAGCCCTCGCCGAGCGAGAGCAGTTCGCGGCCGTCGCGCCACACGCTCACCGACGCTCCAAGCTCGCCGCGCTCGCTGAAGTTCCGCTCAAACGCCCGCTCCACTCCCGCGAGCACTTCGGCTTCAGACTTCATGGCCCGGTTCTAACCGCCGTGTAAATTGACGCGATCCCGCCACTGAGCGGAATCCATTCGCCCTGACAAAATCCCTGGCGCTCGATGAAATCGACCATCGCCTGGCCGCTTGGAAAGCGCTCGATTGTTCCTGCTAGATATTCGTATGCGTCGCGCTGGCCGGTTAGCAGGCCCGCGATCCTGGGCAGCACCTTGTTCAGGTAGACCCGGTACGGATTGCGCAGCAGGTTGGCCGGCAACGAGAAATCCAAGACCAACAGGTGCCCGCCCGGGCGGATCACCCGGCCCATCTCGCGCAGCCCGCCCTCCCAGCTCGCCATGTTGCGCAGGCCAAAGCCCACCGTCACCACGTCAAACTCCCCGTCGCCAAATGGCAGGTCCAGCGCGTCGGCCACCAAGGTTCTCTCCAACCCGCGGCGCGCCGCGTGATCCAACATTTCAGCGCAGAAGTCGCTGCCGATGATTTCCACCTGCGGACAGAGGTCTTGGATCTCCAGCGCCAAGTCACCCGTCCCGGTGGCCACATCCAACAAGCGCGCGGGATTCCAGCGCCTAACAATCCGGGCCACCTTGCGCCGCCACAAAATGTCGGTGCCCACGCTCAGCACGTGGTTGGTTAGCACGTAGCGGTCTGCGATGCGCGCAAACGCTTTTTTCACATAAGCCGGGTCCTGCATAGCGGCGGCACTGTTGGCCTAGCCGGGCAAAATGTCCCGATAAATCCCCGGGTCGCTGCCGGGCACTTCCACCGCTCCCGCATGCTTCGCGTAAAACTCCCGCGGGCCCACCCCGCCAATGAACCCGTAGGCGTAGCCAAGCTCGCGCAAGCCTTCCAGAGCCTTGAACAACAAAGCCTTGCCGATTCCCGCCCCGCGCGCCGACTCGACCACCCCGGTGGGCCCAAAGAACCCGCGGCAGGTCGTCTCGTAACACGAAAACCCCAGAATCTGCTTCTCGCGCGTGGCGACAAAACAACTCGCCGGCTGGCGCGTCAGCGCCACCTCCACCTCGCTTGCCCACTTCTTGGAAAAGTTCTCCCCCACCCACGCCGCCACCAAATGCTTCTCATACACCCCCGGGCGGCGCAAAATTATCCCGCTCCCCTCCACCGTCGCGTAAAGCTCCCGCGCGTCGGGCAAGTCGTAGAGCCGCACCAGCATGTCAATCATGTCCCCAGTTTGCTTGCTTCTCCCCCTCTGAGAAGCCCGAAGTGACTCCGCGCCCCCCGTTCTTCACCCGCCCAAGATCGACTCCTCGACCGCCACCGGCCCGCCCAGCCAGTAAAACTCACTCCGCCCACCCGCCCGGACTGCCCAACTCGGCTAACAAATCGCGCCCCGCCAATTGGCCCAGCCCTTCGAGCTCAGCGGCAAGCACCACGCGCGCCGGCTCACCCGCCGGGTCTGGCCGGCCACAATGGGTGCAGGAGGCAAAACCCGGATAGCCGGGCGCTTGCTGCGGATCGTCGGCAGGGCTGTGCAGCGTGAGCTCCGGCCGGTCGCGATCCGGGTTCATGGGGCGCAGCGCCAATGGATGAATCCAACACGTCAGCGGCTTGTAATACCATGGATGGCGGCCTTGGGCCGTCGCAAGGCGCTGCAGCCCGCAGCGGCCCTGCGAATCCAACATCACGCAGCGGGTCCGCGGAAAGTGCCCCGGATAGTCCTCCGCCAACTCCCCGGGCCGCGCCGCGCGCACCGCCGTCTTCCACCTGCCCGCCACCTCAACCACCGGCTCCCCGGGCAGCTCCAGCCCGAAACCCGCTAACTGTTCGGCATGCCGGCCTAGCAGCGATGTGATCCCGGCCGCCTCCTCGGTCGATAGATGGACCCCGTCGTGGCAGCACGTCGCCCGGCAGCGCGCAAGCTCGCAGGCCCTGATGGGCCGCTCGAACGCCGCGTGGTCAAGCCGCGCCTCGCGCACCTGGGCGCCGACATCCGCCGCGATCCGGGGATAGGCGGTAAGCTCAAGCCCGCTCACTTCCCCTTGGCAGTGAGCGCCTCGGCCACCTTCGCGGCGATGACTCCCGCACCCGCGGCGTCTGGATGCACCTTGTCCTTGAAAAACTCCGGGGGGTCCTTGAGCACCTCGTGGAGGTCAATGAGCGGCAACTTCTCCTCCGCCGCCAGGGCCCGGATCAGCGGAATGGTCTCCGCGGCTATGATTGATTCGCGGATGCCGAAAT
>JBILQA010000299.1:0-3676 GCA_044373535.1 Akkermansiaceae bacterium
CGGCTTGGCCCGCAGCACGTCGCCGCGGCGCAGCGCCACAAACAGGCTGCCCTCGGGCGAGAAATCAATCGCGCCGACTTCCGGCGGCACGCCCGCGGGCAGCGCAATGTCATCAAGCTTGTAACAGTCCTTGAACTCGGCGCCGAGCGCGGCCGAGGCTAAAAGCGAAAGGGCTAGGAGCGGTCTCATTCCGGTTGTTTGCCGAGGGATTGGATGTAGAGCGCCAGCGAGAGGACCTCCTTCTCTGGCAGCTTGAACGGCGGCATGTAGTTAGGCGGGTAGCCTTTGACGACTTTCGCGTTGGGAGCGGTGATCGACTCAATCAGATAGGCAGTGTCCACCAACACTGGCTTCTCGCTGCCCTCGATCGGCTGGCTGGTGCCGGCAATCAAGCCCACGCTTGGCCCGTGGCCCTTGGACCCGTCGATGGAATGGCAGCCGGAGCAGCCATAACTGTTAAACAGGGTTTCCCCCGCGGCGACGTTGGGCGTGGTGAGGTCCACGTTGACCTTGTAGCCCTGGTACTCCTTGATGAGCTTGCCCGTGGTCGTGACCGCCAGCGTCCCCTGCCCGGCCACCGCCGCCGCGCCGGGCTCCTCCCAGCTGAGCTTGGCCGCCGGCGTGGCGGACCACTCGGCTGTTAGGCTCAACGGCGTCTCGCTCGGGCGGAAGATCACGCGGAGCTCGTGGGCGCCGATCTTGAAGATGAAGCGCGGCACGCCCTTTTCCAACTGATAGCCGAGGAACTGCGGAGCGCCAAGTTCGCTCAGGTTTTTCCCGTCGATGCAGAGCGGGTTTTTCCCGGCGGCGAGGAAGAACAAGTTGCCGACAAGCTGCGGGGTGTAGTTGTTGCTGACCCGTGAGCCGGTCTTGTCATTGCCCCAGTACGGGGTGAAGTCCATGAACCCGCCCTGCCAGGCGTAGAGCAGGCGGCACTCGACGGTGTCAAAGACGTACGAGAGTTGCGGGCCGAAGTTCACCCCGATGCCAGCGGCGATGCCGGCCACCGGCTTTTCCTCGCCCTTCACGTCGCGGCCATTTTCAGGGTCATATTTCGCCGCCACCAGCCCGCTTTGGTGGTGGCCAAAAACCGCCGCCTCCAGACCGGGATCCGGAAAATAACTCTGCACCACCAACGGCTCGCCCACCGAGCCAAGCGGCCGCGGGTTGAACGTCAACAACGGCTCGGCTGCCAGCGGCAGCATCCCGGCCAACGTCATCCCCAGAATCAAGCGCCTCATCTCTTTACCTTTGCCCGATTTTCCCATGATTTTCCCACAAGTTCCCACAATACATCCCATGCCTGCGCTTCCTGTCGATCCCTTTCTCCCCTCCGGGCGGAGCGCCTTTGTTGTAGCTAACAAAACATAATTGTTAGTTTGTGGAATTGTCCGCTTGACTGCCGGTTCCAACAACCGCAATCCCTGCGCGCGTCGGCGCGTAGGTCCTCTTTTGGCCACGCGGTCGGCTCCCCCCCTCCCCTCTAAAGTGATGCTATTCCGTCGCGCTTGCGCGTTTGAGTTTCCATGTCGAGATGCGTCATGCCTGGCCCGCGGCCGGGATGATGTCCCCGTGGGAGCGCACGCTGAGTGCTGGACGCTGCGAGGCGCACGGATGGGCACGGAGGGTGGCGGCTAGCGTCTAGCTGCGAATCTATGATACCCCCCAAAACACAAGACAAGCCCGATTGGAACCGCCGCCGGTTTCTGCGAACCGCCGCCGGAGCCGCCGCCGCCCTGCCGACCCTCCGGGCGCTGGGCCAGCAGACGTCCAGCACGCCCTTGGACATCACCTTCTACCAAGTGGGCGACCCGCACTACCGGGCGTTTGAGACCACAAGTGGAAACCATAACTCGCTCGTGCGCACGGCTCTGCGCAAGATGGGCGAACTCACCGCAAGCACCCCGATGCCGGGCGCTGGGACCATCGGCGCCGCCCAGGCGGTCCTCAATGTGGGTGACTTGCTCGACTCCGGCACGGAAACCAACCCTACGACCGGCCTTTCCATCGGCAAGCTCGCCACCCTTGAGGGCCAGTGGACGAACTACACGGCCGACTTCGGGTTGTTAGGAAATGAGCCCAACACGCTCGTCAAGCTGCCGGTCTATGAGACGTACGGCAACCACGACCAGGACGGATTCTTGAAGCAAATTTGCGACCGCATAGCGGCGCGCGCGGCGCAGCTGCCGGGGATCACGGCGAAGTCGGGCACGTATACCTATCAAGGAGCGTACGGCAACATCAGCATCACGGGTGTGCACTATGCGTGGAAAATGGGGCCGATCCACTTCGTGCAAACCAACCTGCGGGTGGGCGACGGTCCCGAGCGGCTGCCGTCCTCTGGGAGCTATTCGTTTCTGAAGAGCTATTTGGAGGGCCAGGTGGGGTCGAGCGGGGCGCCGGTGTTTGTGATTGTCCACCTGCCGCCAACGACGGCGGCGGAGGAAGAGTGGCCCAAGGCGGACCGCCAGCGGTTCTACGACCTGATCCGCCGCTTCAACGTGGTTGGCATCCTTGTGGGCCATACCCACGCGTACGACTTCTTTGACTGGCGCGGGCCGGACAACAACGGCGACGTGCCGATCCCCGTCTATCAGTGTGACTGTCTCTACAAGGGATCGCTGCAGGGGATGTTCAATGTGTTTCGGATTGTGGGAGATGCGCTTGATCCGAACAAGGCGACGGTCCACATGGCGCAGCGGATGCGCAATGATGTGTGGGGGAAATCCGCCTCGCGGGTCATCAGCTTGGCCGCCGCAGCGCCGCCACCGGGGCCCGGCCCCGGCGCGGAGACCGGCGCGCTCAAGCTGCTCCAATGGCAATCGATGAACCTCCACGGCCTGGAAACTTATGGGCTGACCATCCCGCAGGGTGATTTTGTCGAGCCGCGCCAAGGTGGCGTGCAGCAACTCGAGATGCTCTTTGACCGCGCAATCACGTTGGTCACCGCAACAAGCTTGCTGAGCGTCTCGGGCGTGACGGCTGGGGGCAAACGCAGCTTGGCCGATTGCGGCCTGAGCGTGGTTGCCACCCTCGACTCCACCGGCAAGCGGGTGAGCGTGCGCTTCGCCTCCACGGGGCCCGCCCGGCTGCCGGATGCCTCGAAGTGGCGCTTCACGGTCAATCCGGCGGCCATCCGCGGCGTTGACGGGTCAAGTTTGAGCGCCTCCGCGGACACCACCCGGGTGATCAGCGCGCTGGTGGGCGACTACAACGCTGACGGTAGGGTTAATGCCCTTGACCTCAACGAAATCGGCAACACCACCGCCTTTGACCCGGAGATCGTCAACTGCATCCGTGCCGACATCAACGGCGACGGCGTCATTGACTCCAGCGATGTCGCCGCCGCCTGGGCCAACCGCAACCAAGCAACCACCGGGCTGGTCCTCCTCTAAGGGCAATAGCCATCACTCCCATTAAAACGATCATGAAATTCATCCTCCCCCCCACCCTCTACCGTTGGAGCGCAAGCGTGCTCGCAGGACTCTCGTTACTCGCCGTGGCAGGCACGGCCGCAGGCGACGTGTCACTCAGCGCGGTTTCCTCGGCCGGAAGTGTCGCACTCACCCCCGGCACGAGCTTCACGGTGACCTTGACGTGGGCCGGCGCGCCGGCCATCGCCGCGACGGACTACGCGGTAACGCTCAATACCAAGCAACTCGTATTCACGGGTGCA
>JBILQA010000300.1:0-3668 GCA_044373535.1 Akkermansiaceae bacterium
CCGATGTTGGCGAGGTCGACAATCTCGAGATAGCCAGGCGATCCATCGGCTGCGGGCAGTCCGGTGAGTGGATCGACGACCCGCACGCCCGTCCAGGCGGCCCCGCGGTGGGTTTGGTCAAGGCCCCGGGTGTAGAACGGCGAGCTGATCTCGGTCATGCCGTACTCATTGTGGATCGCCTCGGTGGGGACTTGGAAATAGGCGCTGAGCTGGTCGTAGAAATCGCGCTTGGCGAGGCTGCGGGTGCTTCCCTTGTAACCGCCGGTCTCCATGATCCACGATCCGGGCGGCAACCCCAAGGGCCCGGGAAACTGCTCGATTGCCTGCAGCAGCGCCAGCGCGGTGCCAATGAGCTGAACGGCTTGGCCGGCTTCCGCGGCCTTGCGCAAGCCATTGAGCTCGAGTCTCGCGTCCTGCAGCAGCCAGCGCTCGCCGGTGGCTCCGGCGGCGGCGCCCAGGGTGGCGAGCATGTGGACCAAGGATGACTCCGGTGCGGCCTGCGGTGAGGGGGTGAGGAACCACGGATTGCCCAACTCAGGCAGACCAAGGGTACGCCAACCGGCCAGCACGGAGGCGTCGTAGGCGCGGGTGTCGGCAAACTCATGGCGCCCGCGGCGCCCGCCACTTGTCCCAGAGGTGAGGAAAACCCGCTGCACCTGCGCGGCCGGGAAGCAGCGCAGCGGCAGGGTGGAAATCTTAAAGGCGTCACAAGGCAGCGCGGGAATCTGCTCCCAGTGGCTGACCCCCTCAGGGCGGACCCCGAGGGCAAGGCAGTAGTTCCGGTAGGATTGGTTAGCGCCAAACTGATAGTCAAACAACTCGACGGCCATGGCGCCAAAGCTTCCCGGCCCCGGAGCCCCCGCGGTGATCCAGGATAGTATTTCCTCCGGCCTACCAGCCACGCCTGCGCCCATGCGGGGAGGTTCCCGCGGATCGGCAGGGGAAGGCGAGCGGATTTTCCGCGATCCTTCTCCGCGGGCAGCACTCGTTGGCTTGACGCGGCGGACAACGCCATGGATGGTTCCAGCGGTGTTCGGACGCGGCTGTTTGGCTGCACCGGCGCTCCCTCTGAAAAGTCCGCCAATCATGAACTCCGTCAATGTCCTCGTTCCCGTTCTAGCCGCTGCGGCATTTCTCGCCGCTTGCACTCCCTTTCCCGAGCCGCCAATGCGCGAGGGCAGCGTGGTGCCGGGCCAAATTCCTACCCGCACGCTGACCGACGCTGACCAACAAATGATCCGCGAGCAGCGGCTCAAGGCCGAGGAAGCTGCCAAAATCGCCGAAACCGAGCGCCAGGCGATCGCCAACGGGACCCATCCGGCCGGTAACAGGTTGCCGGGCACCTCAAGCACCACCACTCCAGGCGCCACGACGGACACCGGCTCCGCGGGCACCCCCTCCTCGACCAGCGCCACGACTTCTGCCACCACCACAGGCACCGAGACGACCAAGCCAGCCGAGCCAAAAAAGGAGTATCCCTATGCCACCAAGGTGCCAGGCAAGGACGGCTTTGTTCTCAGCCCCTACAACACCAAGGTGATCGATGTGCGCGACATCCCCTCAGGAACCCTTGTGCAGGATCCTAACTATCCGGCGGCCGAGAAGAAGTACTTCCGCATTCCCTGAACCCCAGCTCGGGAAATTCTGACCAACGAGGCGGGCCGGCCCGGCCCGCCTTTTTTTGCAGCCGCCCCATGCCCTTCAACCACGTTGCCGTGCTCGGCGCCGGCCTGTTAGGCGGGTCGCTGGCCCTTGCCGTGCCGTCGCGCAGCGGCGCGGTGGTGCGCCTGTGGGCGCGCCGTGCCGAGACGGTGGCCGAGGCGCAAGCGCTGGGAATCGAGGGTGCCACGGAGGATCTCGGGTGGGCGCTGGCAGGGGCGGAGTTGGTGATTCTGGCCACGCCCGTTGGGGCGTTCCCCGCGCTGGCGGCGCGGATGTTGGAACATGGTGTTAGTCCGGGGGTTCTGGTCACCGACGTGGCGAGCGTGAAGCGCCTGGTGCACGTGGGTGTCGGCGGTTTGTTAGGCGCGGCCGGGGTTGATTTCATTGGCAGTCATCCGATGGCGGGCTCGGAGAAAAGTGGCGTGGGTGCGGCCGCGGCGGATCTGTTTGACGGTGCGGCGTGCATCCTGACCGACGACGGCGCGGTTGGCCCGGCCCGCGTCGCTGAGTTGGCTGACTTTTGGCGGATGCTGGGCTCACGTTGCGAGACGATGGCTGCGCAGGCCCACGATGAAGTCGTCGCGCGGGTGAGCCACCTGCCGCATGTGCTCGCCGCGCTGGGTGCCAAGATCGCTCTGGCGCAACCGCAGGACGGGCGGCTTGGCGGCGGCGGGCTGCGCGACACCACCCGGGTGGCGGGCGGTGACGCGGCGATGTGGACGGAAATCCTCATGGAGAACCGCGGCGCGCTGGAGCGGCCGCTGCGCGACGCGGCCGCGGGCTTGAGTGAAATGCTTGCCATGCTGGAGGCTTGCGACCATGAAGGGCTGCGCCGCTGGCTGGAGGGCGCCAAGCAGCTCCGCGACGGCCTTCCAACCAGCCGTTAAGGAGCGATGTCGTCACTAAAGATCAAGTCCATTTCCAGCCTGCACGCAGAGCTGAGTGTCCCCGGAGACAAGAGCATCTCGCACCGCGTGGCGATGATCGCCGGTCTATCCAACGGCAGCTGCGAGATCCGCAACTTTCTTCCCAGCGAGGACTGCCTGAACACCCTGGGGGCAATGCGCGCACTCGGCGTGACCTACGACGTGATGGAGGAGATGGTTGGCTTCGGCCCAACCGCTCTGCGCATCGACGGCCAAATGGGCCAGCTCGTCGCGCCGCGCGGGCCCATCGACTGCGGCAACTCGGGGACCGGGATGAGGTTGTTAGCCGGCTTGCTCGCCGGGCAGGATTTCACCTCGGAACTAACTGGCGACGCCTCGCTCTCGGGTCGGCCGATGGGGCGCATCATCAAGCCGCTCAGCGAGATGGGAGCGCGCATCGAGGCGCTCGGCGCGCGTGAAGGCTGCGCGCCGCTGCGCATCAGCGGCAGCAAGCTGCAGCCAATCAGCTATGCGATGCCGATGGCCAGCGCCCAGGTGAAGAGCGCGGTCTTGTTGGCCGGGTTGTTTGCCGAGGGGAAGACCACGGTGATTCAGCCGGCGGTGACGCGCGACCACACCGAGCGGATGCTCAATGCTTTCAATGTGCGGGTGGTCACTGAGGGTAACGAGGTGAGCACCTGGGGCGGGCAGGTCCCCGAGGCGCGTGATTTCCTTGTGCCGGGTGACATCTCGAGCGCGGCGTTCTGGATCGTGGCGGCCGCGGCGCTGCCTGGCTCGCTGCTGCAGGTGCGCAACGTGGGGCTCAACCCGACGCGCACGGCGATTCTCAACGTGCTCATGCGCATGGGCGCGCACATCTCGGACAGCGTCCAGACGCGCGACGCGGGCGAGCCGATTGGCCACATCGAGGTGCGCGGCCAGAAGCTCCACGGTACGGAGATCCTGATAGACGAGGTGCCCAACCTGATAGACGAGGTTCCGGTGTTAGCCGTGGCGGGCGCGCTGGCCGGCGGGCGCATGGTCATCCGCAACGCCGCGGAACTGCGCGTCAAGGAGACCGACCGGATTGCCGTGGTGGCGAAGAACCTCCGGCTCATGGGCGCCACGGTAATCCGGTCG
>JBILQA010000301.1:0-3666 GCA_044373535.1 Akkermansiaceae bacterium
AGTCGTGCTTTTCTGCCGTCAGCCCGGTCAGCGGGTAGAAAACGTGGGTGAAGTGGGTCGCCCCGCGGCTCATGGCCCAGTTTTTCATCGCCTCGGCGACCTCGTCGGCGATTTTTTCGTCGAGTTTCTTGCCCTCTTTGATGGTTTCGGCGATCGACTGGTAGGTTGGCTCCGCGAGCATTGCCTTCATCGTCGTGAGACTGAAGGCGTTGGCTCCGAAGACGCTCTCCGGGTTTTCATCGGAGAAATTCACCGAGGCGGCGGAGGGTTCGCGACCAACAATCGAGGCAACAGCGAAGGCACGGGCAGACGTGGTACTCATTCTAGGATTTTTTTCTGTGGATTGGTCATGGTATCCCACATGCTTATGGCAATGGGGAACGCAAGCCCGGAATAAGCATGACACGTGCCATATAGAAGCACCAATTCAAGAGAATTTTCCCGTGATAGCTAACGGATCCACTCCAGTTTCCCCGCGCCATTCGTTGCAACTTGCAGAGGCCTACGTGCACCTGCTGCAGAGCCCGCCGGCGCACGATTACGTGATGCGCACCCTGGCGCGGCGGGAGGCCAACGGGCTGCCGCTGATGGCCGCCGAACTGGTCATCGCCGGCCACGATACCCGCGCCGCCCACCCGCTGACGCAGACCTACCCGGTGCATTTCCGCAAAACCTATTTCCCCGGCCGGCTCCGCGCGGATCCCCGGAAGGAGTTTGATAACCACCAGCGAGCCAGCGAGTTGATTGACATCCCCGAACCCCTCGGGTGCACCAGCACGACGTTCCGCAGCTGCTTTTTGCCCGGCAAGCCTTTCAACCGTGTGTCGCCGTTTGGTGCCGAACCGGAGGAAAGCAACATCCGCATCGCCCAGGAGCTCACCTTGGCGGCCTCTGCCGGCCTCTGGCGCCTGCTTGAGGAGGCCCTCGGCTTGTTCCAAAAACTCCACGCCGGCGGGCTGGCCCACGGCGACGCGGAGCTCCACAACCTGATTGTCTGCGGCTCGCCGCTTGAGCTCTTGCTCATCGACTTTGAGAACTCGGTCACCCGCGGATCGCTGGATGAGCCCGCGTGGCAGGCAAAATGCCTCGCCGACCTGCAGTTCATCCTGCGCGAGGCGATCTTTGTCCAATGCGCGCTTGGCCCGCAAACTGGCGAGCTCGCCGACCTGTCCCGCCAGCACATGGACTCCCTCCTCAAGCACCCCGACCGCTTCCGCCGCGAAATCGACCGCTCCGCGGCGAATTAGCTTAGCGAATCTTATGTGGCGAACTTCGTGAGAAGTTCGGCGGGGTGAACCGCCTGCCTCCAGAACGCCCGGACCCACAAAGGGACCTCCCGCCTCGCCCCGCCGAAGCTCTCACGAGCTTGGCTACAAGAGGCTGATGCCTTGACATCATGTTTTCAGGCATCATGATTCTTCCATGCGCACGACGCTCACGCTTGATGACGATCTGGCCATGCTCCTGAAGCGCCGTGCGCGTGAGCTGGACCTGCCGTTCAAAGAGATGGTCAACACGGCGCTGCGCCGAGGTTTAGCGGGTGCAGAACCCGCCCGACCTTCTCCCAGAATCCTCGTGCGCCCTCACGATTTTGGTGCAACCAAGCCCGGCACCGATCCGGGCCGCTTCAACCAGCTCGTTGACGAACTCGAGGCCGAGGAGTTCATCGCCAAATCCCGGCTGCATGATCCTGCCTGACATCAATCTGCTCGTCTACGCCCACGACCAGGGCTCGCCGCACCACGACAAAGCCCTTGGCTGGTGGCAGGGGCTGCTTGATGGCAATGAGGCAGTTGCCCTCGCCTGGGTGGTGCTACTAGGGTTTGTGCGGCTCACGACGCACCCCAAGGTTTTTGAGAACCCGATGACCGTCAGCGAATCCCTCGCTCGGATCGAGGAATGGCTGTCCCTCCCGCACCTGCGCATCATCGACCCGCCCGACCACCATTTCCAAACTTGGTCCCACCTGCTGCGGGCCGTCGGCGTCGGCGGAAACCTCACCACCGATTCCCACCTCGCCGCCCTCTGCATCGAACGCGGAATCATTCTGCACACCTCGGACGCAGATTTCTCCCGCTTCCCAGGCCTAAAATGGACCAACCCGCTGCAGGGCGGGCCCAAGAAGTAGAAACAACGGCGCGGAAAACAAGCTAGTCTAGCTAGTTTTTCCGTGGCCTTGAGTCCTTCGCTCCGCCGGTCTCCACCCGCGGACGGCTGCAAAATCCCTTTCCCCCCTCCCGCCTTTACATCAGCCTTCCAGCGGCTTATCTGGGCGGGCCCAGCGCATCCCTCCACATTCCCCGTGTGTTTCGGGCCCGCGCGTGGTTTATTCCGTTTCCGCCCATGTCCATCGAGCTCACCCGCAACTTTTCCATCATCGCCCACATCGATCACGGGAAGACCACGCTGTCCGACCGCCTGTTGGATGCCACCAACACCATCGCCGAGCGCGACAAGCAGGACCAGCTCCTCGACGCGATGGACCTCGAGCGCGAAAAGGGCATCACCATCAAGAGCCACCCGGTGGCCATGAAGTACCTCGCCCGCGACGGGAAAATCTACAACCTCAACTTGCTGGACACCCCCGGCCACGTCGACTTCTCCTACGAGGTATCGCGCTCGCTGGCCGCCTGCGAGGGCGCGGTGCTTCTGGTCGATGCCGCCCAAGGGGTTGAGGCGCAAACCGTTGCCAACCTCCACCTGGCCACCGAGCAGAACCTCTTCATCGTCCCGGTGATCAACAAGATCGACCTCCCGGGGGCGGATGTCCCGCGCATCAAGAAGCAACTTGAGGACATCCTGTGCATCCCGGCCGAGGAGGCGGTGCTCGCTTCGGGCAAAATGGGCATCGGCATCGAGGACATCCTTGAGGCCGTCATCGCGCGCGTCCCGGCACCGACGGAAAATCCCGACAAGCTCCTGCGCTGCTCGGTTTTCGACTCGATCTACGACACCTACCGCGGGGTGGTCTCCTACGTCCGGGTGTTCTCCGGCAGCCTCAAGCGCGGCACCCGCATCAAGCTTTTCCACACCGACAAGACCTACGAGGTCAAGGAGGTTGGCGTCTTCACCCCGAAGATGAGCCCGCGCGACTCGATCACCGCCGGCGACGTTGGCTACATCATCGCCAACATGAAGTCCGCCTCCGAGGTGAAAATCGGCGATACCATCACCGACCATGTCCACCCGTGCCCGGAGCCGCTGGCCGGCTTCAAGGAAATCCAACCGATGGTCTTCTCCGGCATCTATCCGGTAGACTCGTCGGACTTCGAGAACCTCAAGCTCGCCGTCGGCAAGCTCCAGATCAACGACGCCGCCTTCACCTATCAGGCGGAGTCCTCCGCCGCCCTCGGGTTCGGCTTCCGCTGCGGCTTCCTCGGCCTGCTCCACATGGAGATCATCCAGGAGCGCCTGCGCCGCGAGTTCAACATGGACGTCATCTCGACCTATCCGTCGGTTATCTATCAAATAACAAAGACCGACGGCTCCGAGGTCCTCATCGACAACCCGACGCTGCTGCCCGAGCCGCAGCTCATCCAGGAGATCCGCGAGCCGATGGTGCGCATCTTCATCATGGTTCCCTCCGAGTACATCGGCGACATGATGCAGCTCGTCCTCGAAAAGCGCGGCCAGGTCGACAACACCGAGACCATTGACGACGTTCGC
>JBILQA010000302.1:0-3664 GCA_044373535.1 Akkermansiaceae bacterium
GTGGGGACGGCTGGCATGGGGTCAGTTCCGCCGGCCGGCCGAGGGACGGGGAAGATTGAGAGGACGGCGGCGCGCGAGGAGCCAGAGTGGGGGATGGTTTGGAAAGCGAAAGCAGTTGCGGTGGTCATCCGTGCTTGCTTAGCCTCGGGCGTGCCCAAGACCCAGACTGGCCATGCCGCCGCCACCACCCACTCTCAAGGAGAAGTGGCAGAAATTCGGCGCCTGTTCCGCGTGATGCTGACCGCGCGCCTGCTGGAGAGTAAGCTCTCCAGCCTGTACAAGGCGGGACAGATTGTCGGCGGGGTGTATTTGGGGAAGGGCCAGGAAGCTGTCAGCGGGGCCTTGGGGTGCGCGTTGATCCGGGGGAAGGACATATTTGCGCCATTGATCCGGGACCAGGCAGGGCGGGCGGCGTTTGGCGAGGCGATGCTGGATTGCACGCGCAGCTACCTCGGATCGGTGCGGGGGCCGATGCGTGGTCGTGACGGGAACGTGCACCGCGGTCGACCGCTGGATGGCATGCCCGCGATGATCAGCCACCTGGGGAGTTCCATCTCGGTGGTGGGCGGGATGCTCTACGCGCGGCGGCTCAAGGGGACGCTCAACGGAGTTGTCGGCGCGACGAGCGTGGGAGACGGGGCGACCTCGACGGGGGCATTCCACGAGGGGCTCAACATGGTAGCGGTTGAGCGTTTGCCGATGGTGGTGGTGGTGACGAACAACCAGTTTGCCTATTCCACGCCAACGGCACGGCAATTCGCCTGTGCGGATCTCGTCGATCGGGCCAAGGGCTACGGTGTGGCAGGCCATAGCGTGGATGGCACCGACATGTTTGCGTGCCACAAGGTGATGAGTGCGGCGGTGCGTGCAGCGCGTACCGGCGAGGGTCCGCAGATGGTGGTCGCCTCAATGTTGCGACTTTCCGGCCACGGCGAACACGATGATGGGTCGTATGTGCCGGATGCATTGAAGGCCGCTGCGGGTGGCGGAGACGCGGTGGAACTTGGGGAGAAAAAGCTTTTGGAGCATGGGTATGCCAGCGCGGCCGAAGTGGCCGAGTGGCGCAGCGAGATCGCTGACGAGGTGCAACGCGCTGTGGCGCAAGCCCAGCAGGAGGACGCGCCTGACCCGCGGGTGGAAACGTGGGAGGCCTTGAGCAGCCGCCACCTGATTGAAGGTCTGCATCTGGCAAAACCGGCGGGAGCCAAGAAACTGGAAGCATGAGCGTGACCTACATTGATGCGATCCGTCAGGCGCAGGAGGACCTGCTGCGTGATGACCCGCGGGTATTCCTTTACGGCCAAGATATTGGGACATTTGGCGGGGCCTTCAAGGCGACCAAGGGGCTGCAGGATGCCTTCCCCGGGCGGGTGTCGGACGCGCCGATCAGCGAGGACGCGATGGTGGGTCTGGCAGTGGGCGCGGCCATCGAGGGGATGCGCCCGATCGTTGAAATGCAGTTTGCCGATTTTTCGTCGATCGCTTTCAACCAGATGGTCAACCAAGCGGCGACCCACTATTTTCGCACTGGGGTGCCGATTCCGTTGGTGCTGAGGATGCCATCGGGTGGCACGCCGGGCTCGGGGCCGTTCCACAGCCAGAGCATGGAATCAATCTATGCGCACTACCCGGGCCTCATCGTGGTGACTCCGGCCACGGTGGCCGACGCGTACGACATGCTTATCGAAGCTGTCGAACTGGATGACCCGGTGGTCTACTGCGAGCACAAGTTTCTCTATCGCTGGTTGAAAGCCAGGTCGTTGCGTGGCGACAAGCTGCCCATCGGCAAGGCCCGCATCACGCGGCCAGGGAAGCACGCCACGGTGGTGGCCTACAGCGCGATGGTCCACGAGGCGGTGCGCGCCGCGGAAATGCTCAAGGTTGAGGGCGGATGGGAGATCGAGGTGGTCGACCTGCGCTCCGTCAAGCCGCTGGATACCGACACGGTGATGGCCTCCGTGGCGCGCACCGGGCGCTTGCTGGCGGTGGGCGAGGCATTTCCCTGGGGCGGGGTGACTGCCGAGGTGGTCGCCCGGGTGGTGGCGGAAGGGTTCCACTTGCTGGATGCGCCACCGCAGAGGCTCAATGCCTTGGACACGCCCGTGCCGTATCATCCGAAGCTTTGGGCGGCCCATCGGCCGACGCCTGAATCCATCGCCGGTGCGCTGCGCCAACTTCTTTCCTACTGACCCATTCTACCATGCCCACGGTTCCCATTTTGATGCCCCAGCTAGGCGAGTCCATCGCGGAAGCCACCGTGCTGCGCCTAGACATTGCCGTGGGCGACACGGTCGCTGAGGATCAGGAAATCATTGAGGTGGAGACCAACAAGGCAACCATGGGGGTCACCACCTTGTGCCGCGGAACGGTCGCTGAAATCCGTGCGCGCGAGGGCGTGAGCTATCCGGTTGGCACGATTCTTGGCCTGCTGGAAGTCGAAGAGGCGGAAATTTCCCGCACGGGCGTGCGCACCCTCGAAGAGCTGCAGATGACCCAAAGCGAGGAACCGCAGCGCGCCGAGGCGCCGCGCGAGGATGATGCCAATGTGCACTTTCGCCCGGATGACGATGGATACGTTGAGCCTCAAGCGGTTGAGCCATCGGTGAGGGGCTTGCCGGTTCCCGCGGGAACGATGGGCGCGCATTACATCTCCCCGCGGATGCGTGCACGCATGGATGAGCTTGGCCTGCGCGAGGCGGACATCTCCGCGGTTGTCGGCAGCGGCGCGGGCGGACGCGTCACCGTGGGCGACCTCGAAAAGTTTTTGGAGTACATCGATACGTGGCCGCGCAGCAAGGCGTCGCCGATGCGCTTGTCGGTAGCCGACTCGATGCGCCGCTCATGGACGCGGCCGCTGGCGTCGGTTGGCATGCCCATCAGCATGGACAAGCTTCTCGACCACCGGCGCCGCCAGGACCCGAAGCCCGGTTTGACCCTCTATGTGCTGCGCGCCTTTGCGCTGGCCTTGGCCGAGGATCCGGCCTCGGCGGGGTACTTGATCGGCGACAAGATCGTGCAACCGCGGTCGTTCGACATCGGCGTGGCCGTGCAGGTCAACGACGGGGTGCTCGTGCCGATCTTGCGTGGGGCCGACAGCAAACGGCTGGGCGAGTTGCAGGAGGAATACCAGGACCTCGTCGACAAGGCGCGCCGCCGCCGCCTGCCCGAGCACGCTCTCCAGGGCGGGATCGCCACCATCACCAACTTTGGAACCTTTGGACTCACGTGGGGGACGCCGATTCCCCTGCCAAACGAGACGTTGATTCTCGGGATCGGCGCCGGCGTGAAGAAACCCGTCTGGAACGAGGCGATTGGCGCCTTTGTCCCGTCCACCGAAGCGGAGTTCATGCTCACCTTTGACCACCGCGTCGTTGACGGCGGTGGCGCCGGGATGCTTCTCAAGCGCGTCAGCGAAATGCTCCAGGCGCCGGAGTTGTTGTAGGCGGTGGGGCGATCCGTCCGATCCTTCGTTTGATGACCCCGCGGCCTTAGAATCAGTTCTATCCCGCCGCGTGATTCTGCCCTAAGGCTGGCGGCGTGAAACTCAGCATCGGCAGCAAAATCTTTGGTCTGGCGATTTTTCTGCTGCTGCTGTGCCTCGGGCAGGCGGTTTTTTTCCTCTGGCACCTGATGCAAGTGCGCGCGGATCTGAATGCGGTTGCGC
>JBILQA010000045.1:0-12702 GCA_044373535.1 Akkermansiaceae bacterium
CAACTTCGTGTTGAGCGCCGGCACCCAGTTGTAGGGGTTCATTCCGATGGCCGCTGGGCAGTCAAAATGGGCCACCTGGGCCAAGGCGTGGACGCCCGTGTCGGTGCGTCCCGAGCCATGGACCCGCACAGGTTCCTTGCCGACCTCGGCAATGGCCGCCTCCAAGCGGTCCTGGATGGTGTCCGCGTTAGGTTGCGACTGCCACCCGCCGTATGGCCGGCCGTCATAGGCGAGGGTGAGCTTGAGGCGGCGGGGCGTTTCCACGGCGGCGGTGTTAGGTGAATGGATCAATTCCCATCCAGAGGTTGAGGATTTCCACCGCGGCGGCTTGGTCGATGATGGCTTTCTGGCGCTTGGCGTTCTTGCCAGCAGCGCGGAGCTTTTCGGCCGCCGAGGAGGTCGTCAGGGTTTCGTCGACGAGGGCCACGGGAATGTTAGGCAGGCGGGTTTCAAGCTGGCGGGCGAACTTGCGCACCTTGGCGGCCGAGTCGCCCTCGCTGCCGTCCATGCGCAGCGGCAGACCAAGGACGAGGGTTTGGATTTTCCGGGTGCTTGCCAACTCTGCGATGCGCTCGATGGCATCCGTGCGCGACCGGTCGATGGTCTCTAGCGGATGGGGGAGGATTCCAAACTCATCGGTTGCTGCCACGCCAATGCGCGCGTCACCATGGTCGATGCCCAGCGCGGGATGTTGCAGCTCGCTCACAAGGTCACAGCAGCTCGGTGGGCAGCTTGTCGGTTAGGCGTTTGATCGCGTCCGCCTGGTCACGGCGGGTGATAAGGAGGGCATCGTCGGTTTGCACAATGATGAGGTCGTCCACCCCCAACAAGGCCACGCGGGTTCCCTCGCGGGCGTTGAAGACGATGTTGCGCGCGCTGTCGAGCTGGGTGATGGGCTGGTTGGTGCGGTTGTCCTCGCCTTCCGCCTGAAGGTATTTGGCCACCGAGATCCATGAGCCGACGTCGTCCCAGTCAAAGGTGGCCTCGATGTTGAGCACCCGGTCGGCCTTCTCCATGAGGGCGAAATCAATCGAGATGGGCGTCAGCGTGGGGAATTCCGCCGTCACGTACGCGTCCGGATCGGGCGCCGCGCACAGCCCCGTGATGAACCCGGCGAGTTGCGGACTGTGGCGCTCAAGCTCGCGCACCACCGTTGGTATGGTCCAGATAAACATCCCGGCATTCCAGGAGAAGCCGCCTTCTGCTAGAAATTGCTCGGCCACCTCGGGCGCTGGCTTCTCGCGGAAGCGCAGGACCTCGGCGGGCGCGTGGCGCAGCTTCACCGCGCCCAGGTCGGCCGCGGCACCGCGCTGGATATAGCCGTACGACGGGCACGGCCAGGTCGGCTTGATGCCGATGGTGACAAGCGCCGCAGCGCACTGCGCGGCGCTCACCGAGTCGGCCAGCACCGCCTGAAAGGCGGCCACGTCGTTGATGAGGTGGTCGGCCGGCAGGACTAACATGGTCGCCTGCGGGTCGCGTGCGGCGATCAGCGCGATGCCGAGTGCCACTGCGGGCGCGGTGTCGCGCTTGGCTGGCTCGGCAAAGATGTTGCCCTCCGGCAGTGCCGGCGCGGCGGCGCGCACCGCCTCGAGCTGCAGCGGGCTTGTTAGCACGAGGATGTTTTCCAGCGGCACCAGCCCGGAGAGCCGCTCGATGGTTTGGCCCAGCAGGGTGGAGGCGCCAAACAGGTTGAGCAGCTGCTTGGGGCGGGCATTGCGGCTAAGTGGCCAAAACCGGGTGCCGGAGCCGCCGGCGAGGATCAGGGCATAGGTGCTGGAAGGCATTGCTGCAGCGTAGAAAGCGTGCCGCCGGTGGGAAGACTAATTAGACTCGCCGTGGGCTTTTTCGCTGTTTACGAAACAGCTAGATCCGCTAGCGTCGCGGCATGGAATATGCATCCGATGAACATGCGCAGACAACATGGGTTGAGGTGAGCGCGGCCACCGGGCCGGCGATCCTTGGCGTTGCAGCCGGGCTGTTCATCGGTGATTTGATGTGTCGCAGCGCCCGTCGCGGCATTGCCCTTGGGCTGGCCATCACCGGCGTTGTCGCCCTGACGCCATTCCTCGTCGGCGGAGTCGTCAAGAAGGTCAACTCGCCTGAAACGCGCCGCGGCAGCCGCCGCACTCTCGCAGGCATCCGCAACGCCGGCATGGGCGACGCCGGCGCCGAGGACTTCGGCGAATCCGTTTTCATTCCCTAGCCTGAGACGCCCGTGGCGCGAAACCCTTTGACCGGCGGCAACGGCGGTGCGACAACTGCAACCATGAATTCAAGGCTAACAGCGGCTGCGCTAGGCGCATGCACAATGGTGGCGTGTAGCAGCGGGGTTTTTTCCGGCGGCTCTATCAGCGGCGACTTCGATCCTCTAACAGCCCCGGGTTCAGGCCTTGGAGCCGCCCACAGCGGCGCGGGCGCGTATGCGCCGGGTGAGTTTGTCGAGGCCGCGGTGGACGCCGCGTCGTTCTTCATCCAGCGGCCGCAAGGAAACGCTGACGCCAACAAGTTGCTCGCAGCCGGCACGCCGATGAAGGTAATCCAGTCGGACAGCAGCTATGTGAAGGTGGAGTTAGACAGTGGTGAGGTCGGCTTTGTGCCGCTGATGATGGTCGCCAAGCATGGCGCCTCGAGCGACGCGCTGGAGCTTGCCCCGCCGGCGGAGACCCTGCCTGGCCCAAGCACGCCCACGGTGATGCCGCAGCCAATTGAGTGACCAAACAGGGGTTGGAAATGTTCTAAAAAAGGGCGCCGGGGATCTTCCCGGCGCCCTTTTTCGCGGGCCTGGCGCCTTTGTGCTTAGCTCAGGCCTTGCAGCGTGGCGCGCACGGCGGCGAAGTCCGGCAGGTCCTTTGGATGCTCCTGAACCTCCGCGTAGCGGACAATTCCCTGCTTATCGATCACAAAGGCCGAACGCTTGGCCACCCCGCCCATGATCAGATTGGCTTCCGGCAGGAAGCTTTCGTAGGCGACGCCGTAGGCCTCGGCCGCCGTGTGCTCGTAGTCGCTGAGCAGGGGGATGCCGATCTTCTCCTGCTTGGCCCAAGCCTCCTGGGCAAAAGGATTGTCGCCGCTGATGGCGTAGACGACGGCATCCAAATCCTGATAGGCGGGGAGCTCCGTGGTGATGTCGCACAACTCGGTGGTGCAGACCCCAGTGAAGGCCATCGGCACGAAGAGCAGCAGGATGTTGGACTTGCCGATCTCCTCGGAGAGTTTCACCACGGCCGGGCCGTCGGGGGTTTTAGTGACGAGGGTGAAGTCTGGGGCGCGGTCGCCTATGTTGATAGCCATGGTGGTTAGTGTGGGGTTGGAATTAGGGGCGGCACTATAGGGATCAAACCGTTAGGGTCAACCCCGGCAGGACGCGAGGCCCTCGGGCCCGGGTGGCGGGGTGGAAATTTTCCGTAGGAATCGGGGCGGATTCATGCTCCGCTGTGGCGAGCATTTTGCATGTTGCGATTTCCCCACCCCAGTCCCGCATGAAATGGGAGTTTTCCAGCTTCGGCCAGCATCTGGCCGGGGAGAGTGGGATTGGCACCCTGATGACCGACCTGGGAGAGGCGCTGGCCCGGGCGGATGGGGAGGTGCACATGCTTGGCGGCGGCCAGCCGGCGCACATCCCAGCCATCGACGCGGTGTGGCGCGAGCGGATGGTCGCGCTGATGGCCGAGGGCAACGGCTTTGAGCGCATGCTGGGCAACTACGACCCGCCGCGCGGCAACGAGGCCTTCCTGACTGCTCTGGCCGCTTTGCTGCGGCGCAACTTCGGCTGGGACGTCGGCCCGCAGAACCTGGCGGTAACCAACGGGGGACAGACGGCGTTCTTTTTCTTGTTCAACCTGCTGGCCGGGAAATTTTCCGACGGGCGGCAGAAGAAAGTCCTGCTGCCGCTGGTGCCGGAGTACATCGGGTATGCCGACCAAGGGGTGGAGGGCGGGATTTTCCGCGCCAACCGGCCGCGCATCGAGATCACCGGAGCCCACGAATTCAAGTATCGGGTCGACTTCGAGGGGCTTGAGATCGGTGACGACATCGCGGCGCTGTGTGTTTCACGTCCGACCAACCCAACAGGCAATGTCCTCACCGACGGCGAGATCGAGCGCTTGGCAGCCCTGGCCGCCGCGCGTGGTATCCCACTGATCATTGACAACGCCTACGGCGCACCCTTTCCCAACATTATCTTCAGCCCCGTGACGCCGGTTTGGAACGAGGGCATTATCCTGACGCTCAGCTTGTCCAAGCTGGGCTTGCCGGGTACCCGCACGGGCATCGTGGTCGCTGCCGCGCCGGTGGCCGCGGCGGTCGCTGCCATGAGCGCGGTGGCCGGGCTCTCCAACGGCAATGTCGGCCAAGCGCTGATGCTGCCCCTGATAGAGAGCGATGAGGTCCTGCGGCTCAGCCGCGAGGTGGTGCGCCCGTTCTATCAGGCAAAGTCGCAGGCCGCCCGCGGCTGGGTTGAGGATGCCTTCGGGGAGGATTTCGAGTATTTCATCCACCGCAGCGAGGGGGCGATCTTCCTTTGGCTGTGGTTTCCTGGGCTGCCGATCACCGCGGCCGAACTCTACGAGCGGCTCAAGCGGCGCAACGTCCTGATCATTCCCGGCCATCATTTCTTTTTTGGCTTGGATGACGCAGACCCTTGGCCCCACCGCCATGAATGTTTACGCATGACCTTTACCATGGATGAGGCCACCGTCCGCTCCGGCGTTCAGGCCATCGGCGAGGAGGTTCGCCGCGCCTGGAGCGCAGGCTGACAAGCTCCTCGCATTACCTTCATCCATCTCCAACAACTCTCCAAAACACTATGAAACTACCAAACATGATCCGTTGTGCCGGGCTGCTGCTGGCTCTGGGAACCCTTGCCGGTGCCGCGCCCGAAGGGTGGACCAGCGACTTCGAAGCGGCAAAGAAGCAGGCCGCGGCTGAAAAAAAGGACTTGCTCATCGACTTCACCGGCTCGGACTGGTGCGGATGGTGCATCAAGCTCAAGAAGGAAGTCTTTGACCAGCAGGCATTCAAGGAGGGCGTGAAGGACAAGTTTGTCCTTGTCGAAATCGACTTCCCGCAGAAGTCGAAGCTCTCGCCTGAGCTTACGGCGCAGAACGAAATGCTGCAGGAGAAGTTTGCCGTGCAGGGTTTCCCGACGATCATCCTGGCCGATGAGTCCGGTCGTCCCTACGCGACGACCGGCTACGAAGCGGGCGGCCCCAAGGCCTACCTGCCGATGCTTGACGAGAAGCGCAAAATCAGGGTTGCCCGGGACGAAAAGCTCGCCGCCGCCGCCAAGCTGGAAGGTCCCGCAAAGGCCGCCGCGCTGGTCGCGTCCCTTGATGGCCTCTCCGAGAAAATGATCGCCGACTTCTATCCCGAAGTGGTCGCCAGCATCAAGGAAGCCGATCCGAAGGACTCCACCGGCATGGTCAAGCGCCTCAACGCTCCGGCTCTCTTCGAGGAGTTCGGCGCCAAGGTCTCCGAGCACTTCGAGAAGAAGGAACTCAAGGAAGCCGAAGCGATGGTCGACAAGGCCATTGCCGAAAAGACCTTCGACGCTCCCTACAGCTACGAGATCATCGGCATGAAGATGGGGCTGCAGGTCGAGCAGAAGAAGTTCGATGAGGCCATCAAGACCGTCGACGAGGCCGCCAAGGCCATGCCCGAGAGCCCGTTCGTCGCACAGGGTGACAATATCAAGGCGCAGATCGAAAAACTCAAAAAGGAGAGCGCCAGCCCGGAGCCGGAAGCCGCCCCGGAGAAGAAGTGATCACCCAGCAGGACCTAGCAGGACCTAGCAGGACCTAGCAGGACCTAGCAGGACCTAGCAGGACCTAGCAGGACCTAGCAGGACCTAGCAGGACCTAGCAGGACCTAGCAGGACCTAACGCCGCTGCCCCCGGGGAGCGGCGTTTTTTTTTCACCCGGCACGCCACCGCCGCAGCGGGGGGGATTAGCCATGGGCAACTTTATGTTCAGCCGAACAGTTTTTCGGTTGACGCGGAGCGGCGGATGAAGCAGCGTCCCGTTGCCGGCAGGAGCTGGCATCACAAGACTGCCAATCACAAGACTGCCCAACCACCCAACAAGAAGATCATGGCTACAAAAACCACCGAGGAGACCCTGGACAAAGGCGCGGAAAAGCTAGCCGAGGCGCGCCGGCGCAACCTGGACTTGGCAATTTCCAACATCCAGAAGGATTTCGGCGAGACGGCGATCATGCGCCTCGGTGACGGCTACAAGGTCGATGTGGATGTGATTCCCACTGGCAACCTGCTGATTGACAGGGCTTTGGGAGTTGGCGGCTTCCCCAAGGGACGGATTGTTGAGGTCTTCGGTCCGGAATCCTCGGGCAAGACGACGCTGACGCTCACGGTCATTGCCCAGGCGCAGCGGCGCGGTGGCTTGGCCGCCTTCATCGACGTTGAGCACGCCCTTGACCCGGCGTACGCCCACCGTTTGGGGGTTAATTTGGATGACCTTTTGGTTTCCCAGCCAAGTTCGGGTGAGGAAGCGCTGCAAATCTGCGAGACGCTGATTCGCTCCAATGCGGTGGATGTGGTGGTGCTCGACTCGGTGGCCGCCTTGGTCACCCGCCAGGAGCTTGCCGGCGAGATCGGCGACTCGACGGTTGGCGCGCAAGCCCGCTTGATGAGCGCGGCGATGCGCAAGCTCACGGCCCTGATCTCTAAGGCCCACACGGTGTGCATCTTCACCAACCAGATCCGCGAGAAAATCGGGGTCATGTTTGGCAGCCCGGAAACCACCCCCGGTGGCCGTGCCCTGAAGTTCTTCTCCTCGGTGCGCATCGACATCCGCCGGATCGGCTCGATCAAGACCACTGACGGCACCGTCACGGGCAACCGCACGAAGATCAAAGTGGTTAAGAACAAGGTGGCGGCGCCCTTCAAGGAGGCCGAGTTCGACATCATGTTCAACGAGGGGATTTCCTCCACTGGATCGTTGCTCGACCTCGCGCTTGAGTACGACATTGTGCAGAAGCGCGGCAGCTGGTTCAGCTACAACGGCAACCAGCTCGCCCAAGGGCGCGATGCGGCCAAGGATGCCCTCAAGGCGGACCAGGCGCTCTACGATGACCTTGAGCTCAAGGTCAAAGCGATGCTTGCCGAGGCACGCAAGTAGTCGCTGCGGATGAACTTGCCGTGGGGCGGGCGATCCGCTCCACGGCCGTGCTCTTCAGCGCATTTCGCGCTTCCGCTTTGGCGGGAATTTTTTAGCCTTTGGCGTGTCCTTCGAGCCGTTCCAAGTCCTTCTCTACTATCTCTACACGCGGATTGAGAGCCTGGAGGCCTACCGTGCTGCCCACGCCGAGCTGTGCCAAGCGCTTGGGCTGCGCGGCCGGATCCTCATCGCCGCGGAGGGCATCAACGGGACCGTCAGCGGGACCATGGGGGCCTGCGCGGCCTACATGGACGCCCTGCGGGCTGACCCCGTCACCAGCGCGATGGCCTTCAAGATCGATCCGGCGGATGGCCACCTCTTTCCCAAACTCTCCGTCAAGGTGCGTGAGGAAATTGTCGCCCTCGGGCTCGGTGAAGAGGACTTCTCGCCGCAGCAAACGACTGGCATCCACCTCTCGCCGCGCGACTTCCGCGCCATGATGGAGGATCCCGACGCGGTTTTGTTGGATGCGCGCAACGACTACGAGTGGAAGCTCGGACGCTTCGCTGGTGCCTTGCTGCCCGATGTGGAGAACTTCCGCGACCTTCCCGCCTGGGTGCGCGAGCATCGGGCCGAGCTTGAGGGGAAGAAAATCCTAACCTACTGTACGGGTGGAATCCGCTGCGAGAAGTTCAGCGGGTTCCTGCGCCGCGAGGGCTTTGACCAAGTATTCCAGCTGGAAGGCGGAATCGTCGAGTACGGCAAGGATCCGCAGGTTCAGGGAGAGGGTTTCGAGGGCAAGTGCTACGTCTTTGACGGCCGGGTCGCCGTGCTAATCAACCGCGCGCAGCCGCACCGGGTGGTCTCCCGATGCATCGGCTGCGCGACGACGAGCGATCGCTACGTCAATTGCCGGCTCTCAACCTGCAATGCCAGGGTCTTCTATTGCCAGAGCTGCGAGGAGCAGGGGCCGCCTTGCTGCAACGACGCCTGCCGCGGCGCTTTGCTCGCCCTGGGCGAGGAGGCGGCTCCGGCCGGCGGCTCGGACTTTCCCCGGACCTACTAGAGCCAGTTAGACCTTGTAGGGCTCTGCTAGGCCATTGGCCAGGCAGGTGCTCAGCCAGTCCAAGAGCTTGCCTGTCTCGTCGCTCTCGGTGCGCAGCTCGTTGAGCAGCGTCCAGTTAAGGTGGCTGCGCGCCTGTGGGCTGGCGATCCGGGTCAGATCGAGGCGGCTCATGATCGCCTCGGTTTCGCGTGGGCTGGCATTGAGGATGTGGGCAGGGCGGGGGAGTTCATCGAGAGCGTCCAGGGTGAGGCCAAACGAGGTGACGCCAACGCCATGGGCCGCGCTCAGGCGCCGCAGCGAATCGGCCAGAGCCTCGTCCTCAATGGGTCCCGCATAGATGAGCTCGCCACCCTGGGCCCACTGGGAGGCGCTGAGGGTTTGGAAGAAGTCCTCGCGGTAGGAACGCAGGGAAGGCAGCAGGCGCAGGCGCGCCGCGCTCAGGCGGAAGGGCGGGAGGCCAAGGCTCGCCTTGAGGGCGATCACCGAGCGGTCCAAAGCCATTTCCTCGTCCGGCGCGTCCCCGGTTTCCCACTCAATCAGGGCAAGCTCGGGGAACTTCCACAAGTTCTCCATCGGCGAGTCCTTGCCGAACGCATCACGGAAGGCGAATGGAAAGCGGCCATTGATTTCAAAATATCGCGTCACCACCGCGCGAAATTTACGAATCCGCATCACCGCGTCATCGATGACATGATTGTCGCTGGCCAGATCGTCAAGCCGGCCCTGGGTGAGCGAGAGGAGCTCCTGGGCGCTCGACAGCGCGGGCAAGGGCGGGGTGCGCCGATAGTACCCTTGGCCTTTTTCAACCTTGGCAATCGGCGCCGCCGGGTCGCACGACATGATCGAGAAATGATAGCGCAGCGACGCGTCCGAGTAGTTCCCAGAGAGTTGCATGCGCACCAAGCGGATGAGCTCGGTGCCTTTGATCGCCTCGCGCGGGTTGGCGGGAAGAATCGGCGGGAGGATCTCGGAAAGCTGCTTGCGGAGACTCATAAAACTGGGCGGTCGGGCTGGGCGAGGCCTAATCAATCCAAGGAGGCCCATCTCGCTGCAGCAAGCACCAAAGAGGGGGAATTTTAAAAATTCCCACCTTGAATGATTTCCTTCCGGTTCTTGTCCAATGGGCTAATCCGGTTACTTTGTTCTCATGAACCTTCGGCCCCTTGTTGTTCTCGCAATCCTGCAGGCCATGGCCTCAGGCGTTCTCGCTCAGCAGCCCGCCGCGCAGCAACCCGATGCCCAGGCAATCCTCCAACGGGCCCGCCTCGCCACGAGCTTGCAGCATGCCGACCTCATCGGTGCCATTCGCAAAGACAACCGCCGGGTTCCGGTTAAGCTCTTCCTCAAGGGCGAGAACATCCAGTTCCAGATCGACGGCGCGGGCATCTTCCACCTGCGCCTGCAGGAGGATCGGGCCCAACTGTTTGATGTCGAGCCTAACGGCAAGACCACCTTGTTTCCCGCCGCCAAGCTCAGCGAGCGGATCGCCGCAAGCGACCTGACCTATGAGGACCTCTCGATGCGCTTCTTCTATTGGCCCAACGCGGTCTTTGAGGGCATCGAGAAAGTGGGTGGCCAGGATTGCTTCAAGCTCCGTGTGGTCAATCCCGGCAAGGAAGGTAGCTATGCGATCGTCAACGTTTGGGTTCACACCAAGGCGGGGGCGTTCATGAAGGTGACCGGCTATGACCGCGCGCGGAGGCCACTGAAGGCCTTTGAGGTGAAAGACCTACAGTCAGTCGGCGGGGGCGAGTACACGCTCAAGTCGATGAGCGTGGAGACCCTCGACCCGGCCACCGGGCGCGTCGTGGGCCGCAGCTACCTTGAGTTTGACAACCCGCGGGGCCGTGGCGGCCCGCGCGGACTGCGCTAAGCTAACCGTCGGCGCGCTTGTGTTTTTCCACCGGGGCGAGAGCATCGATGCGTGCAAGAATGTCGGAGGTGAATTCGGGGCCGCTAAGGGCATGGAGGTTGTCTTCTAGCTGCTCCACGGTGCGCGCACCGATGAGGGCGGAGGTCACGCCGCGCTGGTGCAGTACCCACTGCAATGCCATGTGGTGAAGTCGCTGCCCGCGCTCCCCGGCAATCTCGGCAAGCGCGCGGGTGCGCTCTTGGTGGCTTTGGACCTGCTCGACGCGCAGGAACCCGTCGGCACGCGCCGCACGTGACTCGGCTGGAATAATCTCAGCGTACTTTGGCGTCAACATCCCCTGTGCCAAGGGGCTGAAAGCAATCGAGCCGATCGCCTTTTTCTCCAGCCAGTCATGGATGCCGGTCGCCTCCGGCCAGCGGTTGAGGATGGAATACGGGGGCTGATAGATCAGGCAGCGCACACCCATCTCCTTGAGAAGCCTCACCGCCTTCTTGAGCATCCCGAGCGGAAACTTGGAGAGCCCGACGTAGAGTGCCCGCCCGCTGCTAACCGCCGTGGCCAGCGCTCCCATGGTCTCCTCGAGCCGGGTGTTGGGATCCGGCCGGTGCGCGTAAAAAATGTCCACGTAGTCGACCCGCAGCCGCCGCAGCGACTGGTCTAGCGAGGCTAACATGTGTTTGCGCGATCCCCATTCGCCATGCGGCCCGGTCCACATCGCGTGGCCCGCCTTGGTTGAAATGATGAGCTCGTCGCGGTGGCCGTAGAAGTCCTCGCTGAGAATGCGCCCCACGTTCTCCTCGGCACTCCCCGGAGGCGGGCCGTAGTTGTTGGCCAGGTCAAAATGGGTAATGCCGCGGTCGAAGGCGCGCCGCATCATGGCGCGGGCCTCAGCTTGGTCGTCACCATGGCCAAAGTTGTGCCAGAAACCCAGTGAGATCTCCGGCAGCAACAAGCCGCTGTCACCACAGCGGCGGTAGGGCATCCGGCCATCGTAGCGGTCGGGATCAGCATGGAAGGGCATTGGCCTAACATCCGGTGCGATCGCCCGGGTCGCAACCGCTAACTTTCCGGATAGTTTCCGGCGCATGGCCGCTGTTGAAGGTTGCAAGCCGCGGGTGTCTGGGGCAAATCCGCGGCACGTGAAACGCGTCATCATCCATACCGACGGCGGCTGCAAGGGCAATCCCGGACCCGGTGGCTATGGCGTGGTCTTGGTTTGCGGAACTCACCGGCTGGAGTTGTCCGCCGGATACCGGCTAACAACCAACAACCGCATGGAGCTGCGCGCCGCCATTGCCGCACTTGCCTGTCTCAGCGAGCCTTGTGAGGTTGATCTGCATTCCGACTCGAAGTACCTCATCGATGCGGTGACCAAGCGCTGGGTCGATGGCTGGAAGAAACGTGGCTGGCTCAAGGCGGACAAGTCCGCGGTGAAGAATCCCGATCTGTGGCAACTCCTGCTGGCCGCCATGGAGCCGCACACCGTGCGTTGGCACTGGGTCAAGGGCCATGCCGGCCATGCTGAAAACGAACGCTGTGACGAATTGGCCAACCTCGCGGTCCACGGCAGAACCCTGCTTGAGGACGTGTGACGCCCATGCCCATCAACGGGCCAGCGCCTGCAAGGCTTCGAGCCGCTGGAGCACCGGCGGGTGGGAATAGTCCAGCACCACACGCAGGCGGTGTGGCGTCAAATTGGACAGGTTCTCCGCCGAGAGCTTCTTGAGCGCCGAGGCAAGCGGCGCCGGGCTCTGCATGGCCTGCGCGGCATAGGCATCGGCCTCGAACTCGTGACGGCGCGACCAGGCGTTGGTCGCGATCCCCAACAATCGGCTGATAGGGGAGAACAGGATGCCGAACAGGGCCAGCCCAACATGCGGAGACACTGCGGCGACGCCGAAGGCGTCAAACAGCTCCCGCGCAAACGCACCGGCTCCGGTGAACAGGCCTAACAAAAAAAAGACCGCCGCGCTCTGGACGATACCAACCGCGATGCGCTGGATGATGTGCTTGCGCTTGAAGTGGCCAATCTCATGGGCGAGCACGGCGACGAGCTCGGGGACGGTCTGCTTGGCGATCAAGGTGTCGAACAAGGCGATCTTCTTGCGCTTGCCAAAGCCGGTAAAGAAAGCGTTGGCCTTGGTTGAGCGCTTCGAGCCGTCCATGATGAAGATTTCAGTGAGTGGGAAGTCGCAGCGTTGGGCCATCGCCCGGATCGCCGCCTTGAGCTCGCCTTCGGGCATTGGCGCGAACTTGTTGAACAGCGGCAGAATGAAAGTGGGCGCCAAGTAAGTTAGCAGTAGTTGGAAAAACGTGAAAACCGCCCATGCCCACAACCAGGCATGCTCGACATTGCTGAAGATCCACAGGATTGCCGCGAGCAGCGGCCCGCCAAGAGCGGCGGCCAGCAGCAAGCCCTTGAGCTGGTCGACGGCAAAGGTCCGCGGCGTCGTCTTGTTGAAGCCGAAACGCTCCTCAAGCACAAAGGTTTCATAGACGGAACACGGCAGGTTGAGCAGAGGGCTGCCCAGCCCCAAAAGGGTAATAAACACCAGACCGGTTAGCACCTCGCCCCGGCCCAAGCTCCGCGCCAGCTCGTCAAGCCAGCCGAAGCCGCCGAGCAGCCAGAAGGCAAGCAACACGCCGA
>JBILQA010000303.1:0-3654 GCA_044373535.1 Akkermansiaceae bacterium
GTTCCCGCGAGGCGTACCCTTTCTGCGCCAATTGAAAAACCAATTTTGCCAAGCGCTCTGCCGGTCGGGCGGTTGATTTGGAGGTTGGCGCTGGGCGCCGGTGCGGTTAGGGATGCAGTGTGAAAATCCGCGGACTTATTCAGTTGTTGGTGTGTGGTGGCATGTTGGCGGCGGTGCCAGTGGCGGATGCGCGGTACATGCGGCCGGACATCGAGCCGGTGCCGGTGGAGCGGTTGATCGGAAACCTGGACAAGCAGGTGGCGGCGGCGCCGGACAACTTGCAGTCGCTGTATGCCTTGGCGCGGGTCCACGCGATGGCCTACGCCTTGCAGGCGGAGAATTTTGACGTCCTTAAGGAGACCGGGCGGCCATTTTTCGGGTTTGGCACCTCGGGGGACGTGCCGCCCGGCGAGGTGTCCACGGCGGCCGATCCGGCCAAGGCGGCGGCGGCCAAGGAGCACCTAGCGCAGGCAATCGCCACCTACCAGAAGGCGGTTAAGATTGACCCTCAGCATCTTCCGAGCCAGCTGGGGCTTGGCTGGGCGCTTGAGCAGGCGGGTGAGAAGGCAGCGGCGCTGGAGGCCTACCGCAAAGCGCTGAAGCTGGCCTGGGCCAAGGAGAAGGAGGGAGTATTTGGCGGCAGCCTGACCGAGGAGGCGGGGCGCTACCTGCTGGGGCTATTGGACAAGCAAAAGGACGCCAAGGAAGTTCGCGAGGTTGAGGGGATCCTGAAGCAGGTTGCCGAGGTCCCGCGGGCAATGACCCCGGTGATCATCCCGCTGGTTGCCGACGCGCCGCTTGAGGAGCTGGTAAATCCGCAGGCCAACGTGGCATTCGACCTCGACGGCAGCGGCATTCAGCGCCGCTGGGGGTGGATCACCCCGAAAGCCGGCTGGCTCGTCCACGACCCACGTGGCGAGGGGAAAATCACCTCGGGGCTGCAGATGTTCGGCGCGGTGACTTTCTGGGTGCTCTGGCAGGATGGCTACCAGGCACTTGCCGCCCTGGACAACAACCACGACGGCATGCTGCGCGCCGAGGAACTCCGCGGAATGGCGGTTTGGCAGGATGTTAATTCAAACGGAATAAGCGAGTTAGGTGAGGTTTCCACGCTTGGAGCGTGGAAGGTTTCCGGCCTCTCCTGCCGCGGCGAATCCCACCCATCGGGCATTCCGTTCAGCCCCAATGGCGTAGAATTCAGCGATGGATCCACCCGCCCAAGCTACGACTGGATCGCCGGCGAGGGGCTCAAGAAGGACTAGCCGCGCAGCCTCCAGTGCTTGCGCAGAGAGCGGTTTGGCGACCTATCAAAAGGCAGTTATCCGGATTTTTGAGCTTCCGCCAGATTGCTTCCAGAAGCGCGGCAAGTAATCCGAACTGTCACGCGAAGGCGCTCACGCCTGCCCGCCGAGCGTGCGCTTGATGCGGGCCAGAAACTCCGGCTCGTTCTCAAGGACTTTCACGACCGCTTGAATTGCGTCCAGGGTGGCCTTTGAGACGTGGTGCTCCATGCCCTCGACGTCGCGGTAGATGGTGTCCTCGGCGATGTCAAAGAAGCGCAGGAACCGTGTGAGTGTTTCGTGGCGGTCGGTGATGGCGCGGGCAATTGCCCGGCCTTGCTCGGTGAGCACGGTGCCGCGGTATTTCTCGTGGTTGACCAGCCCTTCCGCGTGCAGCCGCTGGAGCATGTTCGTCACGCTTGCCTGGGATAGCCCAAGGTTCTTGGAAATGTCCACCGGCCGCGCATACCCCTTCTGCTCGATGAGATGCAGAATCTGCTCAAGGTAATCGTCCATGGCCACCGAGCCGCTGGTGCGTGAGGACCGCTTTGCCGTCATGCACGCAAGCTTGGCAGCACTCACTCGCCTTGGAAATCCCAAAGCGCGCCTGCCAGTCGCGGTGAAACCCGCACCCTGAAACCCCCAATGAAGCAACTACCGCGGACACGCGGAGGCCGCGGATGGGTCGCGGAGATGGCGTGAGAAGTGACTAGCGACAGGCCCGATGAGGCGCCCCGATGAACCTTTGCCGCTGGAGCAGTCATGGCCTAATGAAGCAAGCGCAAAAGTTGTAACTCGTTGATATATATTTAAATTAGATGATTTACACGCGTTTGAATCGATTGAGTTTTTGCGGGCTCGCGGCAGACTGGAAGAGTCTCCGGAGGCTTCGACCGGGGAGGCTGGGATGCCCATTGGGGCTACTGGCTGCTTGGCGGCAGACGGTTCACTCCGCCGAACTTCTCATGACGTTCGCTAGGCGGGATTCCCTCGGCGGGGTGCGTGGCCTAGGCAGCGGATGGGGAGAAAATCCGAATTGCTGCGCAGAAAAGACGGTGGCGCGGGAACGGCGCGCGGGGTAGGATGGCGCCGAATCTAACAATTCCCCCCACCGCTTCCACCTGACACCCAATCACGAGCCATGGCACTGGATAAATTGACCAACAAGATGCAGGAGGCGCTACAGAGCGCGCAAGGGCTGGCGTCGAAGTCCGCGCACGCGGAACTGAAGAGCGACCACGTGTTGTTGACGCTGTTGCAGCAGGAAGGGGGGATTGTGGTGCCGATTTTGCGCAAGGCGGGGGTGGACTTGGCGGGACTCAAGGCGGCGGTGGCCAGCGAGTTGGCGCGCGAGCCGCGGGTCCAGGGGGCTGGCAGCCAGCCGCAGATCAGCCGCGGGCTGCGTGCCACGCTGGATGCGGCCGACGAAATCCGCCAGCAGCTTGGGGACGACTACCTGAGCGTGGAGCACTTCCTGCTCGGCGCGCTCAAGGCGGACACGCCGGCGGGCAAGCTGCTCAAGCAGGCCGGGCTGACCGACGAGGCGGCGCGCAAGGGGCTTGCCGAGGTGCGTGGCAGCCAAAAGGTCACCGACGAGAACCCCGAGGGGAAATACGAGGCGCTGGAGAAATACGGCACCGACCTGACCGCCCGCGCCCGCGCCGGCAAGATCGACCCGGTCATCGGCCGCGACGACGAGATCCGCCGCGTCATGCAGGTTCTCTCGCGCCGGACCAAGAACAACCCGGTCCTCATCGGCGAACCCGGCGTGGGCAAAACCGCCATCGTCGAGGGGTTGGCGCGGCGGATTGTCTCGGGCGACGTGCCCGAGAGTATGAAGAACAAGCGTTTGATTGTCATGGACGTCGGGGCGATGGTGGCGGGGGCGAAGTACCGCGGGGAGTTTGAGGACCGGCTCAAGGCGTTCCTGAAGGAAGTCACTGATAGTGAGGGAGAAATAATCTTATTTATCGATGAACTGCACACGATCGTGGGTGCGGGAGCAAGCGAGGGGGCGGTGGATGCGAGCAACCTGCTGAAGCCGCAATTGGCGCGCGGCGAGCTGCGGACGATCGGGGCGACGACACTGGATGAATATCGCAAGCACATCGAGAAGGACGCGGCGCTGGAGCGGCGGTTCCAGCCGGTGAAGGTGGGCGAGCCGAGCGCTGAGGACACGATTGCGATCCTGCGCGGGCTCAAGGAGCGGTACGAATTGCACCACGGGGTGCGGATCCAGGACGGGGCGCTGGTGGCGGCGGCGACGCTGAGCGACCGGTACATTTCCGACCGGTTTTTGCCGGACAAGGCGGTGGACCTGATGGACGAGGCGGCGGCGCGGTTGAAGATCGAGCTCGATTCGATGCCGACGGAG
>JBILQA010000304.1:0-3646 GCA_044373535.1 Akkermansiaceae bacterium
GGCTCAGCGTCGGCTTCACGCCATCCTCGCGCGCCTCGCCAGCCCGGATTGCGATTGCCTCTCGGTGAAACTCTCCGCCGTCTTCAGCCAAATCCACCTCGTCGGCGCCGCCGAATCGCTTGGCGAGATCACCCGCAGGCTGCGCACCATCTACCGCGCCGCCATCCACCACCGCGTCGAGGGCCGCCCAAAGTTCGTCAACCTCGACATGGAGGAGTACCGCGACCTCAACCTAACCTGCGAGGCATTCAAACAGGTGTTAGCCGAGGACGAGTTCCTCGACCTTGAGGCGGGCATCGTCCTGCAGGCCTATCTGCCCGACGCCTGGCCAATGCAGCGCCACCTCAGCGCCTGGGCCCGGCGCCGGATCGCGCGCGGCGGCGCCGGCATCAAGATCCGCCTCGTCAAGGGCGCAAACCTCGCGATGGAACGCGTCGAGGCCGAGCTCCACGGCTGGCCGCAGGCACCCTATCTGACCAAGCTTGAGGTCGACGCCAACTTCAAGCGCATGCTCCACGAGGGCTGCCGGCCGCGCAACGCCGCCGCGGTGAGGATTGGCGTGGCCAGCCACAACCTGTTTGATGTCGCCTACGCCCTGCTGCTGCGCGCGCGCGAGGGGGTTGGCAGGAGGGTGGAGTTTGAGATGTTAGAAGGCATGGCCAATCCCGCGGCGCGCGTGGTCGGCGCGGCGGCGGGCGGGATGTTGGTTTACGCGCCGGTCGTCGCGCGGGAGGACTTTGCCAGCGCGCTGGCGTATCTGGTGCGGCGCCTTGATGAGAACACCGCCGCGGGGAACTTCCTGCGCGATGGGTTTGGCATGCGCGTGGGCGACGCGGCATGGGTGCGCCAGAAAGAGCACTTTTTGTTAGCATGCCGGCACAAGGACACGGTGGCCGCCGGGCCGCGGCGGACCCAGTTGCGCGCCACGGAAACCGTCCAGCTAACCGCGGCGGCGGCAGCGGAATTTTCCAACCGGGCGGACACCGACTGGTCGCTGGGTGGCAACGTGGCGTGGATCCGCCGGCGCGTTGAGGCGGCGCTTGGACAGCCGGGCGGCTGGATTCCCCTGGTTCTTGACGGCCGCGAGCAGGATGGCGCAGGCGAGGCGTCCAGCGGGGATCCATCCCGCCCGGGTGCCGTCGTCTACCGCCATGCGCTGGCCGGCCCGGCCGACGTGGACGCGGCGTTGCAAGCAGCGCTGGCCGCCCAGGCGGACTGGCGCGCCGAGTCTCCGGGCACCCGCGCGCGCTTGCTGCGCCATGCGGGCATCGAGCTGGCCCGCACGCGGGGCGAGGCGATCGCGGCGATGGCCGTGGATGCCGGCAAGGCGGTCACCGAGGCAGACGTCGAGGTCTCCGAGGCGGCGGATTTCGCCAGCTACTACGCGGATTTCTGCGCCGCGCCGCACGACGGCGCAAACTTCGCGCCGCTGGGCACCGTGGTGGTTGCCCCGCCGTGGAATTTTCCCTTTGCCATCCCCGCAGGCGGCGTGCTCGCCGCGCTTGCCGCGGGCAACTGCGTTATCCTCAAGCCCGCTCCGCAGACGGTCATGTGCGCCTGGGTCATGGCTAACTGTTTATGGCGCGCCGGCATCTCGCGCAGCGTCCTGCAGTTTCTGCCCTGCGCGGATGATGCCAGCGGACGCGCGCTGGTGACCGACGCGCGGGTCGGCGCGGTGGTTCTAACAGGGTCTTACGAGACCGCGTGGATGTTCCTGCAGTGGAGGCCGGCGCTTCGGCTGTTAGCCGAGACCAGCGGCAAGAACGCGATGGTCATCACCGCTGCGGCCGATCTTGACCTTGCGGTGAAGGACTTGGTGCGCAGCGCGTTTGGCCATGCCGGGCAGAAGTGCTCGGCGGCCTCGCTGGCGATCGTCGAGGCTGAGGTCTACGACGACGCAAAGTTCCGCGCGCAGCTGCGGGATGCGGCCGCGGCGCTGGTGGTCGGCCCGGCGGCTTGTTTCAACGCGACGCTCACGCCGCTCATCGACCCGCCCGGCGAGTCGCTCAGCCGGGCGCTCCACCAACTCGACGCGGGCGAGTCGTGGTTGTTGGAGCCGCGGCCGATCCCTGGCAACCCGCGCTTGTGGTCGCCGGGCATCAAGCTTGGCGTCTCGCCCCACGGGTGGTTTTGCCGCACCGAGTGCTTCGGCCCGGTGCTGGGCTTGGTGCGTGCCCATGACCTGTTTGATGCGATCGCGATCCAGAACCAAACACCGTTCGGGCTAACCGGCGGGATCCACTCCCTCGACGAGCGCGAGACGGCGCTGTGGCGCGACGCCGTGGAGGTAGGCAACGGCTACATTAACCGGGCAATCACCGGGGCGATCGTGGGCCGCCAGCCGTTTGGTGGCTGGAAGCGCTCGTGCTTCGGCCCGGGCGCGAAGGCCGGTGGCCCTAACTACGTCGCCCAGCTCGGCAGTTGGAGCAACCACGCGCTGCCTGAGCTCCAGGACGAACCGCGCGGCGCGGCCGCCGACCTGTTGGAGCGGCTGGTCCTGCGCCTCGCCCTCGACGCGCCGCTGCTGCGCGCCGCCGCCGGCAGCGACGCCTTCTGGCGCGCCCGCGAGTTTGACGTCGAGCACGATCCGACCGGGCTGAGCTGCGAGACCAACATTTTCCGTTACCGCCGTTTCCGCCGCGGGATCCTGCGCGCGGCGATGACGCTCGAGGACGTCGCCCTTGCGCGGCTCTTGCTGGTGGCCCGCGCCAGCGCCACGCCGCTGGAAGTCTCCCTGGCACAGCCGCGCCCGTGGCTTGAGGGCCTCGGCTTCGGCATCACTTTGGAGTCCGAGGCCGACCTGGCCGAGCGCCTATCCTTCAACGGCTACGACTTCATCCGCTGCCCCGCCGCCGCCACCCCGCTCAAGCTTGCCGCCCTCTCGGCCGGCATGCGCTGGGCTGACGAACCACCGCTCTGGAACGCCCGCCGCGAGTGGCCCGCTTGGCTGCGCGAACAAGCCATCAGCCAAACCCGCCACCGCTATGGCAACTTGCTCTGAACGGCGGCGGGACGGGCGCAAACGACGGAGTATTTTCCGCTTGGGGCGGTCAAGAAGATCACCGAGCCATCCGGCCAGGTGACAAATTTCGACCTACAACGCGGTGAGCGGCCGCCTCGTCAATGTGAGCGACGGGCTCGGAGTGATCAGCCACACGAATCAGCCACACGAGCTGCGACGCCAATCAACCAGCTGGCCACCTGGGACGGCATCGGCGTGACCCACGATCCGGACGGCAACATGACCACCGGACCCAGCCCGGAAGGCAGCACTCCGGCCAACTACACCTACGACGTGCGCAACCGCCTAACCGGCGCGCTGGCCACCAACTACAGCTACGATGCCGACGGCCAACGGGTTGGCCTGACCCGCACGGGCGATACGACCACAGGCTTCTAGCGACTCAGCCTACGGGGCGAACCCGAACATCGAACGCCGTGGGGACAAAGAAGGCGCTTAAGGACATTTTGAACCGAAGCGAACAAGCCGGGCACGGATGGGGACGGATGGGGACGGATGGAACATGATTAATCAGAATGTCACCCTACGCTTGCAAAGGCGGCGGCGGAAGACTTCCCATGGATAGGAGGGCGGGGTAGAAGCGGCGGTCATGGTGACTGCGTCGGATTCTCCCAGCTTGGCGAA
>JBILQA010000305.1:0-3641 GCA_044373535.1 Akkermansiaceae bacterium
CACATCCCGATGGAGGCCAACTATAAGATGGCCGGCAACAAGTTCGAGGGCACCACCACGCGCAACTACTCGTCCTACAACCCGCAGGTGGTCCGCGACGACGTCTTCATGCTCGGCAAGGACAGCACCGTGAAGGGCAACCGCCTCGCCGTGTTGCGCTCGTCCAGCGCCATGCTCGTCGGCTCACAGGGCGCGAACCGCGAGTGGTTCTACACCCAGCAGCAGACGGTCTCCGCCGAGGGCTACTCCGGCCAGGCATTCAACCCGCATTTCGCCCACACCACCAGCGGCGTCGGCACGACGAAAAATTGCACCGATTGCCATGTTTCCGACACGGGTGACAACAACGCCCTGATGACCCAGCTGATGGGCTTTGGCACCGGCACGGTGAACTTCTTTGGCCGCTTCGCCTATGTGGGCACCGACGACCACGGGTTAAGTGGTGTCGTGTGGACTGAGCGGACCGAGCCGCAGGCGGTCATCGGCAGCCACTTGCAGCGCTTCGCCTATCCGGATTTCTTCCAGCAGCACCTCGACCATGGATCCATCCTGAAAACCTCCCACCACCATCCGGCCAAGGGTGGCGGCGTGACCGACCTCCAGCACCGCGGCGAATACCTCTACGCTGCACTCGGGAAAAATGGCTTCGGGGTTTTTGACATCGCCAACATCGACAACAAAAACTTCTCCGAGCGCATCGTTGCCACCCCGTTCTCGGCGCTTGGGCATGACACGTTCTTTGCCACGCCATACGCCACCTCCGTCGCGCTGCCCAGCACGCTGATCAACGACCCGAACCGCAATCACCTGCCGGAGAACGAGGAGCAGCCGATTGCCCGCTACCACGGCTACGCCTTTGTCACCGATCTGGAGGAAGGTCTCATCGTCACCAACGTCGCCACGCTGCTCGACGGCAATCCGGACAACAACTTCATCAAGAAGGACGTCGTCTTCAACCCGGGCGGCGCGCTCACCGGCGCTCAGCATGCCTACATGGCCGGCCAGTGGATCTACATCACCACGGCCAAGGGGCTCGCCGTGGTGGATGTCGCCAACCCGCTCGCCCCGGTGCTGGCGGGCGGCTACTCGGGGCCCGCCCTCAACGCTGCGCGCCAGTCCACCGTGCAGTGGCGCTTCCTCTTCGTCACCGACGCGGAGGGCGTGAAGGTCTTTGACGTTGCCGATCCGGCCACCCCGCGACCCATCCCCGGGGCAACCGTGGCGCTTGGCCAGGCACGCGGCCTCTACGCTGCGCGCACCTTCCTCTACGTCGCCGACGGCTCCCAAGGTCTGGCCATGATCGACATCAAGAACCCTGCCAAGCCACAGCTCAGCAAGCACTTCAATGCCGACGGCCAGCTCAACGACGCGCGCGATGTGCAGATCGGCTCGGTGAGCGCCTCGATGTATGCGCTGGTCGCCGACGGGAAAAATGGCCTCCGCGTCATCCAGATGATCTCTCCGGAAAACGTGCCGGGCCACATGGGCTTCTCGCCCGTCCCGAACCCGAAGCTCATCGCCAGCTATCCGACGGAGGGCGCCGCCGTGAGCGTCTCGCGCGGGCTTGACCGCGACCGCGTCGTCGATGAAAGCGGCAACCAGACGGTCGTCTTCGGCCGGCGCGGCTCAAGACCGTTCACCTTGGATGAAATGAAACCGTTCTACCGCAAGGCCAGCTCCGGCGAGTACGGCACCGCCTCGCTCAAGCGCGATGGCCCAATCTACACCGTGGCCGACGTGAAAACCTCCAGCAACGGCGAACTCCTCACCGTCCGCGGCACACCGCTGCCCCCAAGCGAAGAGTTTGTCGCCCCAGAAGCCGCTGACGGCAAGGAGGTCCCCTACAGCGGCCGTCTCCGTCAACGCCGCGCCCCCGAGGATCTCAAACGCTGAAACGCGCATCCATCATGCACCGCTTGTTAGCCATCCCGCTTTTTCTCGCCGCCACCTCGCTGGCTTCGGCGCAGGCGCTGATCACCCCGGTCTGCGGCGTCACCGGCGCGGCGGGCTTTCGCGACGGCATCGGATCGGCCGCTATTTTCAATGACCCCATGGGGATTGCCCGCGACTCGCAGGGCAATGTCTTCGTCTGCGATGCGCGCAGCCACGTGATCCGCAAGATCACCGCGGCGGGGGTGGTCACGACGCTGGCTGGCCGCCCAGGGGTTGAGGGTGCCGCCAATGGGGTGGCCGGCAAGGCACGCTTCCGTTTCCCAGTCGACATCGCCGTTTCCCCGAACGGTGACCTCTATGTCGCAGACAGCGGCAACCATTGCATCCGCAAGGTCAAACCTAACGGCACCGTCTCCACTGTTGCCGGCAAACTCGGCAGCGCCAACGACGTCACCACCAACTATGGCACTGCCAATTACACGATCGTCCCGGCAGCGCTCGACGGCAAGGGAGGCGCCGCGCGATTCAACGCACCGTCTGGAATCGCCTTTGCCGGCGACTGCCTCTACGTCAGCGATACCGGCAACCACACGGTCCGCCGGATTGATCTCAAGACCTCGCAGGTCACCACCCTTGCCGGCAAGCCGGGTGAGTGGGGCGCGGTCGACGGCGCCGGCACCACCGCGCTTTTTAATTCACCGATGGGCTTGTGCCTCGGCACCGACGGCAGCCTCTACATTGCCGACTCGCAAAACCACACGATCCGCTGCGTCACCCCGCTGGGTGTGGTGACCACCTATTCCGGCGCGGCCACCGAGCAGGGCATCAAAACCGGCCCCCGGCTGGATGCACGCTATTCCCTCCCGGTCGACATTTGCGTCCACCCGAATGGCGGCTTCATTGTCTGTGACTCGTTTGCCAACACGCTCTGCCGAATCGAGGCAGACGGCCTCGTTTCCTTGCTCGCCGGCGGCATCGCAGCAACGCCGCAGCCAGGCTCTCTCGCCAACCCGAGTTCCGCCGTCTGTGACGCGCTGGGCAACGTCTTCATTGCCGATACCTTCAACCAGGAAATCCGCCTGGCCTCGCCAAACCCGAAATAACCATTTCCCCAGTTGGTGAACATGACCTTACAAACGATGCGTTGGATTCTTTGCGCCATGCTGCTTGCCCCGGCGTCCTGGGTGGCCGGGCAGGAGATGACCCAAGCGGACGTGCAGACCGTCGTCGCCCAAGCGGTCCGGGAGTCCCTTGAGTTGGCGCCCAACCGCCTGGTTGCGGTTGTTGACCGGCAAGGGTTTGTGCTGGCGGTGTGGGATGTCAACGGCGGCTCGCAGCCGGCGGCGACCGATGTCGCCAAGGCGGTGTCCACCGCGGGCGCCGCCGCATTGCTCAGCAGCAACGAGCATGCCTTCACCACCCGCACCGCGGGCTTCATCATCCAGCAGCATTTCCCGCCGGGCGTGGCCAACCGCCCGAACGGACCGCTCGTCGGCGTGAACTTCTCGAGCATGGCCTTTTCCGACACGAATAAGTACAAGGCGCCGGAAGTCGACAACGCGTTCCCCACCCCGCCGGTTCCAGGCGTCGATGACCTTGCCAGCGCAACCCCCGCGGATGCCTTCCGCAGCGTACCGTTCACTGCCCTGGCGCTGTCGGGAAACCCAGGCGGCGTGGCGCTTTTCAAGGATGGCATCTTGGTTGGCGGCGTCGGCGTGGTCGGCTATGCCGATGCGCCGGTGGCGGGA
>JBILQA010000306.1:0-3634 GCA_044373535.1 Akkermansiaceae bacterium
GGGTGGCGGGTCGACTGGCTTGAGCTGCACCGTCGTGCGGCGCTGTTGCTGGCGGATTTTGGCATGGCGATCGCGCCGGAGACGTTGGTTGGCGAGCTGGGGATTGGCCAGAAGCAGCTCATCGAGATCATCCGGGCGATGGACAAGAAGTCGCGCATCCTGGTGCTCGACGAGCCGACCGCGGCGCTCACTGAGCAGGAGGTCGCCGTGCTGCTTGACCACCTGCGCCGGCTGCGCGCGCAGGGGACCGCCTGCATCTATATCTCGCACAAGCTTGAGGAGGTGTTTGCGCTGGCCGAGCGAATCACGGTGCTGCGCGACGGGGCGAGCATCGCCACCCTGGCGACGCGGGAAACAAGCATCCCCGCGGTGATCAAACACATGGTCGGGCGCGAGTTGAGCGAGCTTTTCCCGCCGCGCACGGCGGCGTTGGATGCCGGCGCGGCGCCAATCCTGGCGGTGCGCGACCTTTCAGTGGCACCGGCCAAAAATGCGCCGGCGTTTTTGCGCCACCTGTCGTTTGAGCTGCGCCCGGGCGAGGTGCTCGGGATCGGCGGGCTCGTCGGGGCGGGCCGCAGCGAGTTGCTGCTGCACTTGTTTGGCGCGTGGGGTCAACGGGTTGCCGGCGACATCAGCCTGCGCGGCACGCCGCACGCGGCGCCCACGCCGCAGCGTTCGATTGCGCGCGGGCTGGTGCTGGTCACCGAGGACCGCAAGCGCTACGGACTGGTTTTGCCGCAGTCGGTTGGGTTCAACCTCTCGCTCGCGAGCCTGACTAAGTTTCGCCGCGCCGGGCGACTCGACCTTCCGGCTGAGCAGGTGGCCAACCAGGGCTATGCTACCGCGCTGGGGGTCAAGGCGGCCGGCCTGGACGTCGCGGTCGGCGGGCTTTCCGGTGGCAATCAGCAAAAGGTGGTCCTCGGCAAGGCGCTGATGACCAGCCCGACGGTGGTCATGCTCGACGAGCCGACCCGCGGGATCGACGTCGGCGCCAAGCGCGAAGTCTACGAGCTCATCCGCCAACTCACCGCGGAGGGCAAGGCGGTCTTGCTGGTCTCCAGCGAGCTCCCGGAGCTCATGGGCCTGAGCGACCGGATCCTCATGCTCAATGCCGGCCGTATCGGCGGCGAGTTCTCCCGCGCCGAATTCTCCCAGGAAGCCCTCCTTGCCGCCGCCATGGGCCACGCGCCCGTCTAACTTTTTCCTGCCGCCGATGAATACCCAAGCCCTTCGCAATTTCGCCCTGCCGCTGGCCCTTGTCGCGATCTGTGGATTTTTTGCCATCAAGGAGCCCGCCTTTCTTGGCCCGCGCAACCTGACCCAGCTGGTCGTCGAGTTTTCGATGATTGGCACGCTGGCGCTTGGGATGTTCCTCATTTTGCTGACCGGGCAAATTGACCTTTCGGTGGGAAGCGGCGTCGGGCTGATTGGCGGGATTGCCGCGGTGCTGGTGTTCCAACACGACTGGGCGGCGCCGCTGGCCTTGGGTGCCGGATTTGCGGCCGCGCTGGTGCTGTGGTCGCTGATGGGCGGGCTCATTGTCAGCCAGCGGATTCCGTCGTTCATCATCACCCTGGGCGGCTTGCTGGTTTTCAAGGGGCTCTTCTGGCTGATCATCGATAACTCGACCATCCCCGTGTCCCGCGGCGATGAGGAAAACCTCTACTCGCTGCTGACGACGTATTATCTCCCAGCAAGCGTCGGGTTGGCGCTTGCCGCACTGGTGGCGGCCGCGCTGGGATTCCTAAGCATTCGCGCCCGCTCCGCGCGGCGCGCCCACCAGCTTGCCGTGCCGGCGAGCGCGCGGGCGCTTGGCGGGTGGTTTGCCAGCGCGCTGGCGCTTGCGGGGGCGGTGTTGCTTTTCAACGAATTCCGTGGCGTCCCGGTGTCGCTGCTGGTGCTTGCGGCCACCGCGGCGGCGGTGTTTTTTCTCACCCAGCACACACCGTTTGGCCGCTACCTGTATGCCATCGGCGGCAACCCGGAAGCCGCGGTGCTTTCCGGCATCCCGGTCAACCGCGTCCTCATCGGCGCCTTCATGCTCATGGGCGTCGCCGTTGCCCTGACCGGCTTCATGACCACCGCCTACTCGGGCGCATCGACCACCACCGTCGGCGATCTGATGGAGCTCGACGCCATCGCCGCCTGCGTCATCGGCGGCACCGCGCTGCGCGGCGGACGCGGGTCGGTCTGGGGCGTCATCTTCGGCGCCCTGATCATGACTTCCCTCCTCAATGGAATGACGCTGCTTGCCGTCGCCCCGGAAATCAAATTCATCGCCCGCGGCGCAGTGCTTGCTTTGGCCGTCTGGATGGACGTCCGCCTCGGCCGCGGGTGAGATTCTTCACCGCGCCGACCTTCAAGGAGAGAGACGGGGAGGCGGGGCCTTGCAAGGAGTCGCGACTTCAGTCGCGTCTTTTGCTGGAGGGCGATGAAAAGCGACTGAAGTCGCTGCTCCTTTAGCGCGAAGAGCGGCCTAAAGCGGGGTCTGTCCCCGGGCGCGCTCTCTCGTCGCGGCTCCTAGCGCTCGATGGTCCAGGAGGTGAGGGACATGCGGACATCACCGATGAAGACCTCGGCGCGGAGCTCGAGGGGGATGCGGTTGGCGTCGTCGCTGAGCCAGAGGGTGGCGCTCTTTAGTTTTTTGTACGGCTTGAGGGTGAGGTCGGGTTGGATGCGTTCGAGGGCGACGGAGAGCTTGATGGCGTTGAGGCCATTGATTTTCTCGCGTGCGAGGACGCGGATGGAGATGAGTTGCCCGCGGTTGGTGGGGTGGGAGACGAGGACAACGGAGTCGCCGGGATCGAGTTTCTGGGAGCGGACGAAAAGCAGGGTAGAGAAGAGGTCAAGGACGCCGGGGTAGGTCAGGTCGCTGATGGAGGTCGTTGAGACCGTTGAGCCGATGGGCGTCTCGATCTCCGTGGCGTGGACGCCGGTGGGGGAGAAGGAGGCGCTGGTCATCACGGTGGAGTGCTTGTCCTTCTCCGTGGCGAGGAAACGCACCGGCAGGCGGGTGCGTCGGTCGATGAGGGAGGTGAAGTTGAAGCTGTAGGGGAAGAGCCGTGCGGCTGCGCCGGTGCTGCTGCCAGTGGCGCTGGCGACGTAGTGGCGTGGGAAGGTGGCGTCCTTCTTGCCGAGGTTCACGGTGAGCTTGCCGGCGGCGACCATGCCCTTCCACGTCAGCGAGTAGTTCAGCTCGGTGGGTGGCAGCGGCGGGAGCACGGCCGGATTGTTCGGGGTGATCCTGCTCTCCCACGACGGTGGAGCGGCTGGGCACGCCGCGGTGGAGGCCATGAGCAGGGAGTAAACGAGGATCTTCATCGCGCGGCGGAGCGTGCACTCATAAGCTAGGTTGCGTGGATATTCAAATTCAGTGGATCACTTCTCTTGAACTTCGAGTCGGAAGATGAGGGGGTCGAGGAGGGCGTCGGCTTTGATTTTGATCCGTCGCGCATCGGTCATGGATTCGCCCGGAGCGAGCCGCCGGGTCGCCTCGCTGATAGCGGTGGTCGCCTCGGCCTTGGCGGCGGCGATGAGAGATTGGAGGGATTCGTGCAAGGTCTCGGTGGCCTTGCCGGCGGGCGCGCTGCGCAGGAAGGCGGCGGCCGATTCAGAGCCGATGTGGATTTGCCAC
>JBILQA010000307.1:0-3591 GCA_044373535.1 Akkermansiaceae bacterium
TCTCATGGTTCATCCTCAACATGCATGCCCTACAGGGCTCGGACTCCGCCTCCGACCGCCTCCCGGGCGTCAACCTGCTGAAAATCGTCAACTGGCTGCGCCACCTCCGCCGGTCTAACACCGTGGCCAACAGCCGCCGCAACATCGCCGAGCACTACGACCTCGGAAACAATTTCTACCAACTCTGGCTGGACCGGTCCATGACCTACTCGAGCGCGCGCTTCGACTCGGCCAATCAATCGCTCGCCGACGCCCAGCGCGGGAAGTACGATGCGCTCTGCCAGAAGCTCAAGCTAAAGCCGAGCGACCATGTCTTGGAGATCGGCTGCGGCTGGGGCGGCTTCAGCATCCATGCGGCCACCCACTACGGCTGCCGGGTCACCGCGCTGACCATCTCGCAAGCCCAAGCGGCCATGGCTCGCGAGCGCGTCCAGGCCGCCGGCCTCGCCGAACGCATCGAGATCCGCATTCAGGACTACCGCCATGTCACCGGACAGTTCGACAAGATTGCCTCTATCGAGATGTTGGAAGCGGTTGGCGACAAGTTCCACCGGTCATTTTTCGCCAAGTGCGCCGAGGTGCTCGCCGCCGACGGCCTGCTGGGCGTGCAGATGATCACCGTGCCCGACTGCCGCTACCACAGCCTCACCAAGGGGGTTGACTGGATCCAGCGCCACATTTTCCCCGGCTCGCTGCTCCTCAGCGTCGGACGCGTCAACGACGTGCTCGCCAAAACCGGCGACTTGTTCCTCCACCACCTCGAGGACCTTGGCGCCGACTATGCCCGCACCTTGCGCACCTGGCATGACAACTTCAACGCCGCACTCGACGAGGTCAAAGCGCTCGGCTTTGACGAGCCGTTCATCCGCTCGTGGAACTACTATCTGAAATATTGCGAGGCCGGCTTCGCCACCCGCAACGTCTCGGTCGTCCAGGCGGTCTACACCCGGCCTAACAACGCAGCCCTCCACCACGCCTTCACCAACGGCCGCGGATGAACGTGGACGGGTCCATAGCGCCGGCGCGCCCGGTCTGGTGGCGCCGCTGGCTGGTCCAGCCGGTGGTCAACCAGCTGACCCGCGGGATTGCGCCCGAGAAGCTCGCATGGACCATCGCGCTGGCCGTGGTGCTGGGCATCTTTCCGATCATGGGCTCAACGACGCTTGTCTGCTTTCTCGCCGGCTGGGCGCTGCGGCTCAACCAGCCGATTCTCCACAGCTTCAGCTCACTGGTCTTTCCGCTGCACCTCGGCCTGATTCTCGTCTTCATTCGCCTCGGCCAAAAACTCTACGGCGTGGCGCCGATCCCGTTTGCCATCCCCGAGTTGTTAGCTCGCTTCCATGCCGACCCGCTGCAGTTCGCGCGGGATTTCGGGATGGCCGCATGGCACGGGGTCAGCGCGTGGCTGCTGGTGGCGCCGCCGCTCGCCTTGGCCATCAAGGCGGCCACTTTGCCGCTGCTGCGGCGCGCCGCCGCGCGCTTTGCCAAGGAGGTGCCGGCATGACTGCGGCGTTCTCGCTTGGCCTCGGCGCGCTGCTTGTCGCGCTGCTTTTCGCCCTCTCCTGGGCATGGGCGCGGCGCGTCGACAACTACTCGCTGGTCGACGCCGTCTGGGCCTTCGGCATCGGCATCGTCGGTGTCCTCTGGCTGGTTGTGGGCACCGGCGACCCACTCAAGCGCCTGCTGGCAGCAGGGTTGTTAGCCCTGTGGAGCCTGCGCCTCGGCGGCCACCTGCAGGCGCGCATCCGCCGCCACCATCCCAGCGAGGACGCCCGCTACGCCGCCCTGCGCCACGCGTGGCATGGCCGCGAGGCGTCCGCCTTCTTCTGGTTCTTCCAGGGCCAGGGCCTGTCGGTTTTGCTGTTGGCCTTGCCGTTCCTTGCCATCGCCGCTGGCGCGTCCGCACCGTGGCGCGCATGGGAGATCGCCGGCCTGGCCGTCACCCTGATAGGGATTTTTGGCGAGGCGCTCGCCGATCGCCAGATGAACCAGTTCAAGGCGTCCAACAGCGCCGCGACCGCCGTCTGCCGCAGCGGCCTGTGGCGCTACTCGCGCCACCCGAACTACTTTTTCGAGGCGGTCATCTGGCTTGGTTTCTATCTGTTTGCGTGTGGCTCCGGCTGGGGCTGGGCGACGCTGCATGCGCCGGCCATCATTGTGTTTTTGCTGTTGAAGGTTACGGGGATTCCCCCAACGGAAGCCTCCGCGGTGGCGCGCAAGGGCGATGCCTACCGGGCCTATCAGCGCAGCACGAGTTCCTTCATCCCCCTGCCACCCCGCTCCGAGAACGACCCACAGCCATGATCAGCATCGACGACCTCCTCGCCAAAGACCTTCTCCCCGACGCGCTCATCCGCTTCGGCATCCGCCGCCTGCTCACCGGCACCCTTGCTCCGTTTGAGGACATGGACAGCGAGGCACGCCAGGCACGCCTCATGCAGCACCTCGCCGAACTGCGTGCCAGCCCGCTGGCCATCGCCACCGACGAGGCCAACGAGCAGCACTACGAGCTGCCGACCCGCTTCTTTGAGTGCGTCCTCGGGCGCAACCTGAAATACAGCTCGGGCTACTGGGACCCAGGTGTCACCAGCATCGACGAGTCCGAGGAGCGGATGCTTGCCCTAACCGCGCAGCGCGCCGACCTGCAGGATGGCCAGCGTATCCTTGAACTTGGCTGCGGCTGGGGCTCGCTCACCCTGTGGATGGCCAAGACCTTCCCCAACGCGCGCATCACCGCGGTGTCCAACTCGCGCACCCAGCGGATGCACATCGAGGCCCAGCTTGCCAAGCGCGGGCTGGGCAACGTCGAGGTGCGCACCGTGAACATGGTCGACTATCAAGGCGAGGGCCCCGAGGTGTTTGACCGCGTGGTCTCAGTCGAGATGTTCGAGCACATGAAGAACTATGAGATTCTGCTCAACCGGGTTGCCAGCTGGCTCAAGCCTGGCGGCAGCCTGTTTGTCCATATCTTCACCCACCGCGAGGTGGCCTATCACTTCGAGACCAGCGGCCCGGACGACTTCATGGGGCGCTACTTCTTCACCGGCGGCCAGATGCCCTCGGACGACCTCTTGTTATATTTCCAGAACGACCTGCGCATCGAAAACCACTGGCAGGTCGACGGCACCCACTATCAGAAAACCTCCGAGGCCTGGCTGCAGCGCATGGACGCGGCGCGCCCCGAGCTCTTCCCGTTGATCGCTGAAACCTATGGCGCGGCCAACGCCAAGCGCTGGTGGGTTTACTGGCGCGTCTTCTTCATGTCCTGCGCCGAGCTCTGGGGCTTCCGCAACGGCCGTGAGTGGATTGTCTCCCACTACCTGTTCCGCAAACCGCGCATCGAAGCATGATCGCCCCGCGCGTCATCCTTATCGGCCTCGCCATCGCCGGGCTCGCCGCCGCGGACACCAACCGCGCCGACCTCGGGCGCGCCACCGAACTCGACCGGCTTGGCCGCAGCCGCGAGGCCCTCGCCGCCTTCATGGCCGCCGAGCGCGCCGACCCCGACAACCCGGCCATTCTCGTCAAAATCGCCAAACAACACGGCGACTTGATGACCGAGACGGCCGACCCGAAGGCGCGGCGCGCCGC
>JBILQA010000308.1:0-3583 GCA_044373535.1 Akkermansiaceae bacterium
CGATGCTGCCATTTTTGCTGAGGCGGCTGGGTTTTGACCCAGCGACGTCGTCTGCGCCGTTTGTGGCGACGATCGTGGATGTGACCGGCTTGATCATCTATTTTGGGGTGGCGGGGTGGGTGTTGAGCGGGACGTTGTTGTGAGAGTTCTGGCTCGATCGGCGCGGCGGTGTTGCTAGGGTGGGGCATGCGTGAGAAGTCGATTGAGTTGCTGCGTGAGCTGAGCGAGGCGCACGGGGTGCCTGGCTACGAGGACGAGGTGCGGGCGATCTTTGTCAACGAGCTGGAGGATGTGGGGGAGTTTTCGACCGACGGGCTGGGGTCGGTGTTTTGCGAGGTGGCGGGTGACGGGCCGCGGGTGATGATCGCCGGGCACATGGATGAGGTCGGGTTCCGGGTGCAGAACATCACGCCCGACGGGTTTCTGCAGTTTGTGCCGTTGGGTGGCTGGTGGGAGCACACGTTGTTGGCCCAGCGGGTGGAGGTTCTAACCCGCGGCGGGGAGAAGCTCCCCGGGGTGATTGCCTCGCGGCCGCCGCATTTTTTGCCCGAGGCGCAGCGCCGGCAGGTGATGAGTATTGACGAGATGTTCATCGATGTTGGGGCGGTGTCGCGGCGCGAGGTTGAGGAACGTCTGGGCATAGCGCTGGGGGACCCGATCGCGCCGTGGTCGCCGTTCACCCAGTTAGGGAAGAACGACTGGCTGATGGGCAAGGCGTTTGACAACCGCGCGGGGATGGCCGCGACGATCCAGGCAGGCGTGCGGCTGGCGAGCGGTCCGCGCGAGAACACGCTGATCCTGGCCGGCACGGTGCAGGAGGAGGTGGGCTTGCGCGGGGCGAAGACCGCGGCGGTGAAGATGGCGCCGGACGTCGTCATTGTGTTGGAGGGGCCGCCGGCGGACGACACGCCCGGGTTCAACCGCACGGAGAGCCAAGGGCGGCTCGGTGGCGGAGCGCAGATCCGCATGCAGGACCCCAGCGCGGTGATGAGCCCGCGGCTCGTTGAGCTGGCCATCCGGGTGGCGCAGGAGGAGGGGATCCCCTACCAGGTAACCGTGCGGCGCAGCGGCGGCACCGATGCCGGGTCGTTCCATGTCTCGGGCGAGGGCGTGCCGTGCATCGTCATTGGCGTGCCGGCGCGCTACATCCACTCCCACAACGCGATCATCGACCTCAACGACTATCAGCACTGCGTGGAGCTAACCGTGGCGCTGGCGCGGCGGTTAGATGAGGCGACCGTCGAGGGGCTGACGCGCTTTCTATAGGCGCATGGGCGCTTGCGGCGTGCCCGTGGATGGTGTCCTATCGCCGGGTGTTATTCGCCTCATTGCTCGCCACCTACGTTCACGATCTGAACCCGGTGCTGATCCGGTTCACCGACACCATCATGATCCGCTGGTACGGGGTCGCCTATCTGTTGGCGTTTCTGGTCGGCTACTGGCTGCTCAAGTGGCTTGGCGAGCGCAAGCTGTGGGTGCTGCCCGGGGAGCGTGCGGGGGATTTCATCAGCCTGTGCGCGCTTGCCGGGGTGTTTCTTGGCGGCCGGCTCGGGTATGTCTTGTTCTATCTGATCCCGGACCGCGGGATCGACGCCGTGCTGCAGGATCCGCTGATGGTCGTCCGGGTGTGGGACGGGGGGATGTCCAGCCACGGCGGGATCCTCGGGATTGCCATTGTTAGCTGGTTCTACTCGCGCAAGCACAAGACGTCGTGGCTGGGTCTCGGGGACGGCATCTGCGTGGTGGCGCCGATCGGGCTGTTGTTTGGGCGGCTGGCGAACTTCATCAATGGCGAGCTCTATGGCCGGGTGGCCCACGGCCTTGGCTGGGCGGTGAAGTTTCCCCAAGCCTTGCTCAACCCGCACACGGAGGAAGCCAGCCGCTTCTACGAGGCCGCCCAGGCGGCCACCGCCGCGGACCCCTCGCTGGTGCCAAGCTTCGCGGCCATGCAGTCGTCGGGAAGCTGGCCGGCGCAGAAGCATTTCTTCGAGCAGATGCTTGCCGCGGGCCGCGACAACCCGCTGGTCAACCAGGCGATTGCCCCCTTCCTTGAGCCGCGCCACCCGTCGCAGCTCTATGAGGGGCTGCTGGAAGGGCTGCTGCTTTTCGTCATCCTGCTAGGCCTGCGGCTGCGCTTCCCGAGGCTGCCCCACGGCGTGCTCACCGGGTTGTTCTTCATCCTCTACGCGGTTTTCCGCATCAGCATGGAGGAGTACCGCCTGCCGGACTCCGCCCTGATGGCCTTTGACCTCACAAAGGGGCAGTTCCTCTCGGTCTTCATGCTGCTCGCCGGGGCCGGGTTTCTTGGCGCCGGCATTCTGGGTGCGCGCCGGGTCTCCCACGAAGGCATCTAGCCACAAACGGGGTGACTCGGGTTGCCGGGTCTAACTTTCGCGGCTTGCTGGCTGTGGGTGGGACCCTCCGCGCCTTGAATCGGTGCCGGGCTCAATAGCGCGGGATGACGAGCTTCTTGCCGATGCCGATGTTAGACCCCTTAAGGCCGTTGGCCTTTTGGATTGCGGCCACCGGGGTGCCGAAGCGCTTGGAGATTTCGTAGAGGGTGTCGCCCTTCTTGACGGTGTAGCTGGCCGGGGACTTGGACTTCGGCTTGCTGGATGCCTTGGCGACGGGCTTGGACGCGGATGCCTTGGGCTTTGGCAGGGATGCCGTGGCCTCCTTGTCGGGAGAATCGTCCGGGTCGGAGGCCTTGGGCAGGGACGAGGGCTTGGACGAGGGCCGCGACGCCGGATCGGCGGCCGAATCGCTGGCTGCCAGGGCCGTCGGTTGCGGCTCGATCGGGTCAAGCGTCGGAACCGGCAGCACCGGCGCGGGCGCGCTGCGCGAGCGCGATGGCCACTTGTGCGGCGCGTCGGCCCAGGCGTCCACATAGTTGCCGCGGGCATCGAAGGGACCAAGGCCCATCGGGTTGACCGAGGTGTTGGGCCCGCTGGGCAAAACCGGCCCGCTGCTAGACGAGCAGCTGGGGAAAAGCAGGGCGCCACAGAGGGAAAGTGGCAGCATCCAGAGACGGCGCATGCGGGCAGTATGCAAACCCCGGAGGGGAAGGCAAAACATTGTTAAGATGCCTTTAGGATTTTTCCGCTCCGCCCCGGAGCCAAGGCGCGTGGCCGCGCAGATGGCCGGCACGCATTTGGGCCTTGATTTCACCGGCGTGAACTGCGACCAACCAGCGTTGGCAGGAGAGGGGCATTAGCTCAGTTGGTAGAGCGCTTCGTTCGCAATGAAGAGGTCAGCGGTTCGAATCCGCTATGCTCCACCCTCCTCTGCCAGAGGGACAAAAAGCCGGAGTGGTGGAATTGGTAGACACGCCTGACTTAGGATCAGGTGCCGCAAGGTGTGCAGGTTCGAGTCCTGTCTCCGGTATTTTTTGAGAGGCCTTTTAAATCGGGCTTAAATCGTTGAATATAAGGCGATTGCGAGGCTGATTTCGGATTTTAGAGGCTGGTCGAAAAAGCACTGAAATGCGGCAAAATGCATCAAAATGCCGATTCTATTGCACGGTCTGTTGCACGGTAAAAAAGCTCTAACAGCCCTCCGAGCGCACTTCGGATTCGTCGAGTGG